>JADFZP010000684.1 GCA_015232485.1 Alphaproteobacteria bacterium | reverse complement strand
CGCTGCTCGGGGGCGGGATGGGGGCGCGCCGGGCGCTCGGTCTGGGAGTGGCGCTGGCCTTGTTGGCGGCCGCCAACGTGGTCGCCGAGGGCTTGGCGATCACTGGCCGCGACTTCGTCAAGATGCATCCGACCTTCGCCGAGCAGTGGCCGCTGGTGCTGGGCGCGATGGGCGCCAACGGCCAAGTGTTGACCTGGGCGGCGATGCTGGCGCTGCTCGCGCTGCCCTTCCTAGCCGAGGCGCGTCAGGGGCGCCGGACCGGGCAGTAGGCGTAGGGAGCCGTGCCGATCGGCGAGGACGGGTGCCGGCAGCGGCTCTCGTCCATCACCAGCCCGTATTCGTCCAGCTTGCGCCGCACGTCTTCGATCTCCCACGAGGTGAACAGCATCGCCAGCGGCCCGTCATGGGCGGCCACGGCGGCCCGCATCACGTCGTTGAAGCGCACATTGGTCTCGCGGATGTTGGTGAAGGTGCTGTCGATCCGCAGAAAGCGCATGGCCGGCGGAAAAGCCGGAAGCAGGAAACTGAGCGGCTCGTGCCCGGCCATCAGCACCATCGTGCGATCGGGGGACTCGATGGCGGGGAGGGTGACCTCGACCGCCTTGTCGGCCCACGCCGCGCGCCCCCAGTCGGCGGGTCTGGTGGTGACCAGCAGAAGCGCCAGCGCCACGCCGGCCACCGCCCGATGGCGGCCAAGCGCCAGCAGCAGCAGCAGCGGCGCCAGCATCTCCAGCGGAATGAGGTAGCGGTAGATCGCCGACAGCATCAACCAGGTGACGTAGGCCAGCGACACCGCCGCCATGAGATAGCCGCGCGCGCCGCGTCCGCACCAGGCCACAAGGGCCAGCGGCACCGCCAGATAGGCGGCGAGAACGCGGAAGTCGCGAAAGTCGACTTCGCTGGTCAGCCGCGTATCGAACGAGAAGAAGAAGGGGAAGAAGAAGATGTTGGCCGGCGTCAACTTGTCGAGATACATGCCGTCGCGGTAGGACTGGAACAAACCCCAGGGCGACTTGAAGACCTGGTTGAAATACGGGAACATGGGATTGTCGTAGCGTTCCCAAAGGAACCACATCCACGGCCCGGCGCTGACCGCCAATCCGGCCAGCACGCCCAACCCGAAACAGAACGACACCATGAGGCGCCGTCCCGGCCGATCGGGGGCCAGCAGAAACCCGAAGCAGGCGCCGACCGCGTAGACCACCATGGTCATCTTCAGCCCGAAGGCGATCCCCGCCGGTATCCCGGCGGCCAGGGCGATCATCGCCGCGACCCAGGCGCGCGCGCCGAACAGCCGCTCCCACTGCGACACGATCACCAGCACCGAGGCGTAGAAGCCCAGGCTCAGCACGTTGTCGTAAAACACGGTGCCGATCTCGGCCACGGCGGCGGCGCCCAACGCGCCGGTCACGGCGGCGGCCAAGGCCCATCCCGCCTCGACCCCCAGGCGGCGCCCCAGCGCGTACAGCGCCAGCGCGTTCAGTCCATGCAGCGAGCCCAGCAGAAACCCGACCACCCGCGCCGGCAGCGCCTGCGCCGCCACGAAGAACGGCACGTCGAGCATCGGATTGTGGAAGGTGGGAATCTGCGCCGCCAGCAGATCGAAGCCGTGCCGCCCCTCGAGATAGGCATAGGCGTTGTACCAGTGGTAGTTCCGCAGATCCCAGTTGGCGTCCATCCCCAGCCACAGCGCGACCAGACCGAAGGCGAAGGGCAGGGCGGCGAGCAGGGCGGGGATGACGAAGGCCGGCATGTCGCGTCAAGCACATCCGCAGAGCACCCGGATGGTGACTGGTGACATCCGCGCGCGATCCCCATCCTCATGACGTGGCCCGGCCGCGAGAAGGACGTCCATGGAGCTTTCCGGCGAGCACCTGATCCCCGCCCCGCGCGCCCGCGTCTGGCAGGCGCTGAACGACCCCGCCGTGCTGAAGGCGGCGCTGCCCGGCTGCGAGGATCTGGTCAAAGTGTCCGATCGCGAATACGCCGGCCGGATGCGGGTGGCGCTTGGCGGCATCGACGTGGTGCTCCGCGGGCGGTTGCTGCTTGGCGACCTGGACC
>JADFZP010000683.1 GCA_015232485.1 Alphaproteobacteria bacterium | reverse complement strand
CCGCACCTTTTGGACGCTTGGCGCGAAGCAGGCGAAGTTCGTAAGGTTGCGTACGGGCAACCCAAAAGCCCAGAACAGGCGCGTCGGGTCGATTTCGTCGGCCGTCAACCCGCCCGCGGGCGTGCGGTGGGCGACCATGTTCGGATACCGACGGGCGACCGCTTCGGCCAGCGGCCATTCGTCGTAGATCAGCCCCTCCCGCGCCGGCGGCAGCGGCGCGTTCGGATCGGGAACCACGGTGACCGTGTGCAACGCGGCGGGCGCGACGAGACGCGCGGCGGTGGACGCCACGGCCGTGGAGTCGAGCCCGCCAGACAGGTGGCACACCACGGGACCGGCGGCGCGCAACCGCGCCGCGACCGCACGGTCGAGCAATTCGCGTGCGGCCTCGACATACTCTTCGTCGCGCCGATAGCGGATTCGCGCGCTCCAGTCCGGGCGCCAGTAGCGGCCGCCCTCGACCCCCGTCTCCGTCCAGGCCAACCATCCGGCCGCCGGCAGACGGCCGGTTCCGCGGTACATCGTCGCTCCCGATGGGATGTGGCGGTTGAGCAGGAGATGGGCGGCGGATCGCGGATCGATCTCGCGCGGACTGTCGATCAAGGCCTGCACCGCGTTCACCGAGGTGGCGAAGACGATGCCGTGCGGCGTCGCGTGGTGGTAAATGGTCCGGCCGCCAACGGCATCGCAGGCCAGGAACAAGCGCCGCCGCTCCCGGTCCCATGCGGCGAAGGCGAAATCGCCGATCAGCCGTGCGCAGGCGCCCTCGCCCCAACGCTCCAGGGCCGCCATGACAAGGCCGCCGTCGGGTAGGCCGCTCGATTCGGTCCCCAGCCCGAGCGTAGCGATCAGTTCATCGCGATTGTCAATGCGGCTCTTCCTTCGCACGCAGGCGCTCGAAGCGAGTCGCCTCGACAGCCGCCGCGACCGCCTCGGCCGGAGCGCTCCAGCCTAGGAAATCGACCACACGGGCGAGAATAGCCAGCATATCGGCCACCATGTCCTCATAGCGCACCGGAAGCAAGCGGATGCCTGGAGCGTCGAGCCAACTTTCCACATGCTGGTGCCAACTCATCCACTCGAAATCAAGTTGTCGCGCGGGTCGCGAACGATGTACACCGCGCCCAGCGTCACGGCCAAAGGAAACAGCGGCTCGCCAGCCGGTGTGCGTACCCATGGCTCGTGCACCTTGCGCAGCATCGGCTCCGGCTCATCACGGGCGAGCAATTCGAAGAGGCGAGGGCGCAACGCCTCGATTTCCGCCGCGGTCAGGTCGGACGATTCCACTCCCAGCGCTTCATCGAACGTGACGCGGAGACCCGATGCCGTTGCCCATCCGGCGAATTCGCCGAAATCCACCGGTTTGCCGTGCCGCAACGCCCACAGCGCCAGCCGCATCCACGTGTTGCCGGACTTGGGGTAGGAGGCGAGCCAGTAATAGCCGCTCATGCCCGGCCTCCGGTTTCGCTTGCCTCGCGACCGAGCAGTGCCGCCACCTGCGCGTCGAGGTCGCCCAGCCCCATCCGGCGCCATAGCCGGTATGACGGCGCCGCTGCCGCGATTCGCGTCAGAAGATGGAAGCGCCGCGCGGGGGAGAGCAGACGGCGCATCGTCCGGCACCGATAGATATACACCTCCAGGCTTTGCACCGCCGTCACCGGGTTCAGACGTTCGGCCCGCTCCTGGCCGGGCAGGCGCGCCTCCTCCAGATGGTAGATGGCGGCGAGCGGCAGCGGATCGGCCTGGAACCGGCCGCTCAGCGGCACGTGGAACTTGTCCAACTCGGCCCGGCTGCGCTCCAGCCCCTCGCGTGGCAGCGCGAAGGCGTTCATCACGTCGCCCCACAGCTTGAGTCGTGGGAAGGACGGCAGCACCAGCGGCCCGCCCGGCGCCTCGACATCGACCACCGTCACGTCGTCGGACAGCACGGAATGGCCTTGCCGGTGGAAGGCGGCGGCCAGCGTCGACTTGCCGGCCCCGGACACGCCCGAGAAGGCGATGGCCCGCCCGCCGATCGCCACGCAACTGGCGTGCAGCGGCAGCAGGCCGCGCTGGGCGCAGA
>JADFZP010000682.1 GCA_015232485.1 Alphaproteobacteria bacterium | reverse complement strand
AGGCCACCGAGGGCCTGGCCCCCCTGATCCGCCGCGAAATCTGGCGCGTGGTGCGCGAGATCAAGGAAACCGGCATCGCCACCATCATCGTCGACAAGAACGCGCACGTCCTGCTCGATCTGGCCGACCGCCACGTCATCCTGGTCAAAGGTCAAGTGGTCCACGACGGCGGCCCGGAAACGCTGAAGGCGGACCCGGAGATCTTGCGGCGTCACATCGGGTTGTGAGGAAACGTCAGGTTCCAAGCATCCGCCGGGCGGCCTCGGCCAAGAAGCCCGAACGGCTCATGCCGAGCGACGACGCCGCGCCGTCGACGCGGGACAGCAAGCCATCGTCCATGGTCGCGTTGAACCGGACG
Organism: Alphaproteobacteria bacterium; assembly: GCA_015232485.1. GTDB lineage: Bacteria > Pseudomonadota > Alphaproteobacteria > Rhodospirillales > Magnetospirillaceae > JADFZP01. Next base: position 1,705 of record JADFZP010000682.1, on the reverse strand, counting down.
ACCTTCCCCGGCATCTCGACGCGCACCAGGAGGCGGACCACCTCGGCACTCTCCGGGTCGGCGGCGATGTCTTCGATCCGTGTCGGTTCGGGAATGGCTTCGCCATCTTCGATCATGCCGCGGATGTGCAGCGCCAACGCCTCTTCGGCCGAACGTGCCGCATCGTCGATGGTGTGACCGCCACTGGTGCAACCGGGCAAGTCGGGAAACGTGACGCCATAGCCTTGGGCGCCTTTATCGATGATGCCGGGGAAATAGCGGGTGGCCATCGGACGTTCCTTTCAGCATAGTCACGGATTCTTGACTTACGCGCCGCGAAAGTAAAGACTTCGTTCTTTGTGGGGTGGCGATGAACCGAACCACCCGCCGATACGAGCGCACCATCGCCGGAAGCGAGGAGGTGGCGGCCTTCGTGCCCGCCCCGCTGCCGCCACGCGATCCGGCTTTGGCGATGGACCGGCGGGTCGCCGAGCGGCTCGGGGCGGCCGAGCGCGCCTTGGCGCGGCTTGATCTCGCGGGCGAGATGGTTCCGTCGCTCGACTGGTTCCTTTACGCCTTTGTGCGCAAGGAGGCGGTGATCTCGTCGCAGATCGAGGGCACGCAGGCGACGCTGGTCGATCTGCTGACCTTCGAGGCGGCGCGACAGGGCTCGGCGGACGCCGATATCGAGGAGGTCTGCAACTATCTCGATGCCCTGCGCTTCGCCCGTCGTGAACTGGCGGACGCCCAGGGCTTGCCGCTTTCGGTGCGGCTGCTGAACGACGCGCATCGGCGTTTGATGCAGGGGGCGCGCGGCGCCAACAAGCAGCCGGGCGAGATACGGCGCGGCCAGAACTGGATCGGAGGCAGCCGGCCGGGCAATGCCGTCCATGTGCCGCCCCCACCCCACCTTGTCCCCGATCTGCTAAGCGATCTGGAAAAATATCTGCATGCCGATGATGATTTGCCGCCGCTGGTGCGCGCTGGGCTGGCGCATGTGCAGTTCGAGACGATCCATCCCTATCTCGATGGCAATGGCCGCATTGGGCGGCTGCTGATCGCGCTGCTGCTTGAGCATTGGGGCTTGCTGAAGTCGCCGTTGCTTTATCTCAGCCTGTTCTTCAAACGCCATCGCGCCGAGTACTACCGGCGCCTCGCCGCGGTGCGCACCGAGGGGGACTGGGAGGGCTGGACGGCGTTCTTCCTCGATGGTGTCGCGACCATCGCCGACGAGGCGGTCGCGTCGGCGCGTGACCTCTTCGCCGTGGTCGCCGCCGACCGCGCCCGCGTCCTCGCCCTGGACACGGCTTCGGTGGCCGCCGCGCGCCTATTCGAATTGCTGCCGCGCCACCCCATCGTCAGCGTGGCCACCGCGATCGCCTTGCTCGGCACCAGCAAACCGACCGCCATCCGCGCCGTCGAGTCGCTGGTCGCGGCCGGCGTGCTGGTCGAGACGACGGGCCGCAAGCGGGACCGCAGCTTCGCCTATCAGGCCTATGTCGAACGCTTGCGGGTCGGCACCGAACTTTCGACGTGATTAGAGCATCCTCTCCACTCGTCATGGCCGGACTTGATCCGGCCATCCACGCGGCTCCGTGGGAACAGCCTTGGAAACAATGGCATGGGCGGTGACACGTGGATGCCCGTGTCAAGCACGGGCATGACGGCGATCTCTCCACTCGTCATGGCCGGACTTGATCCGGCCATCCACGCGGCTCCGTGGGAA
>JADFZP010000681.1 GCA_015232485.1 Alphaproteobacteria bacterium | reverse complement strand
CGCGGCGCTTGCCAAGGCGGCCAGCCTTGGCGGCGCGCCGCGACTTGGCACTCCGCCTCCCCGAAACGCGATGACGGCGGTGACGGTGTGAGAAATCCGGGCTAGCCCAGCAAGCCCGCGGAAAGCCCGGTCAGCCGGTCGAGCCCCGGCTGTGGCGTGTCGGCCATCATGCGGGCCGACGCGTCATAGTTCACCGCCCCCTGGCCGCCCAGCCCGTCGGCGCCATAGATGTATCGCAGGGCGAGCCGGTCGTAGTTGCGGAAAGCGGACTTGTTGCCGCCCTTCCAAGTATAGGACATCAGCGTCTTCTGGGTGTTGTCCTCGCGGGCCGGCAGCGGAGTGGGCGCCGAGAAGGGATGGCACAGCCCGATGGCGTGGCCCACCTCGTGCAGCAGGATCTGGAAGGCGGCCGTGCCCTTTTCCGGATCGGCGGCGCCCTGGATGGTGGGATCGAGGACGATGTGGGCGCCCAGATCGTACGAGGTGACGCGATTGCCCGAGGATCGGTAATTGTAGGTGGTCGTGGTGTATCCCGACATGCCGGGCGCCACGTTGTCGAGTTCGGCGTAGATGAATTTGATCTCCGCCTGGGTGGGATCGGTCACTTGGCGGAACTGGATGCCGGTCACCTTGGTCATTTCGGCCAGTGCGTCGATCGCGTCGTCGCGCTGGGCGGCGGTGAACTCGGCCGCGCCGGTCAGCGCCAGACCCCAATCATTCGCGGTGGTGCCGTCCAGCTCGAAGCAGAAATCGATCACCGTGGTGTCGTTCACCGCGCCCCAGGCGTTCCAATCCATCCAGAAGCCATTGTCCTGGTAGATCAGCGAATCGATCCGGTGATCGCCGCTGGCGGGCGGGGTCAGGACGTCGGAGACGGTCACCGTCATCGGAATGCCTCGTTCGGTTGGGTGATTTCCCCGAAAGAGTAACCCATCCGAGACGGGTCGAGAAGACCGCCCGCGCGGCGCGGGCGGTCTTCGTGCCGAGCAAGCGTCAGCGCGCCTGCATCACCTCGACCGTCTCGCTCGACATGCGGACGATGATGTTGCCCAACTCGCGCGCCTCGTCGAGATAGTCCGTATAGGCCTTCTGGGCGAAGCGCATCTGGGCGTCCATCAGTTCCTGCGCCGTTTGGCAGCGGCGGAACTCGGCGGCGGCGTCCATGCCGTTCTGCACCGACGTCTGGGCGAAGGACATCATCCGGCCATTCATCGCCGACATGTTGTTCATCATGGTCGAGGTGATGCGGCCGAAATCGGGCATCGGCGGGTTCGACGCGCCGGCATCGGGGCTGGTGGCGATGGGGGTGACCTTGCTCGTCCTGTCGCTCATCACGTTTCTCCTTAAGGCTTTGGGGGCTTCGATGCTGCAACGCGGCGAGAATTGCAGAAAGCCCGACCCCGCACAGCCCCGGCAGAAGCGCTATGCCCATGGCGCTAGGGGCGGGAAGGGAACAACGAACGGCCTCGCCTGTTGGGCCGGCATGGCGCTTGAAGAGTACCGACGCAAACGGGATTTCGGCCGTACGCCGGAACCGGCGGGCGAGGCGACCGGCCGGACGTCCGGTTCCTTCGTCGTGCAAAAGCACGCGGCGCGACGTCTGCATTACGACTTCCGCCTGGAACTGGACGGAGTGCTGAAAAGCTGGGCGGTGACCAAGGCGCCAAGCCTGGACCCCGCCGACAAACGGCTGGCGGTGCGGGTCGAGGACCACCCGCTCGACTACGCCGATTTCGAGGGGATCATCCCGAAGGGCGAATATGGCGGCGGCACGGTGATGGTTTGGGACCGCGGCCGCTGGGCGCCGCATGGCGATCCGCACGATGGCTTGGCGCGCGGCAAGCTGGGCTTCACCCTGGAGGGCGAGAAGCTGAAGGGCGGTTTCGCCCTGGTGCGCATCAAGGGTGACGACCGCAACTGGTTGCTCATCAAGGAGCGCGACGCCTTGATCCGCCCCGGCTCGGACATAAGCGCCGAGGCCCCCGACAGCGTGCTGACCGGCCGCGACCTCGACGCCATCGCGTCCGAGGCCGACCGCGTGTGGCGCTCGAATCGCTGCCGCCCCG
>JADFZP010000680.1 GCA_015232485.1 Alphaproteobacteria bacterium | reverse complement strand
CCAGGCGCTGGGACTCGCGGATCGCGCCGGCGAGGCGGCTGGCCGCGTTGTGCAGGGCCAGCGCCATCTCGCGCATGGTGGGCGGCATGTGGGGTCCGATCGCCTCGGCGTGGCGGCGCGGCGTGGAGTCGACGCCCAGGCGGGTTTCGGCGACCGTCGCGGCGACGTCGGCGCTTCCCTCGGCCAGCGCCCCCAGGATCTCGTCGAGCGCCGTCAGGTGGTCGCGCATGTCGCCCAGCAGAATTTGCGCCGAGGCGTCGGGCATCGGCACCAGGATGCGCGTGTCGGCGGCCATGGCGCCGCCCGACAGGACGGCGAGCCCGGCCGCCAGGACGTATCGGATCATCAAATTTCCCCCTCGCGAAGCGGGGCGGATGTTAGGGCGAGAAGGCCTCGCCGTCCAGGGCCGCCAGAACCGAGCGCCAGTCGCCGGGCCGCCCCAGCAGATGGCCCTGGGCCAGGTCGCAACGCCGGTCGGCCAGGAAGTCGAGCTGGGCGCGGGTTTCGACGCCCTCGGCCACCACCCGCAGGTTCAGGCGGTGCGCCATGGCGATCACCGCCTCGACCAGCACCGCCGCGTCGCGCGAGGCGGTCACGTCGGACACGAAGGAGCGGTCGATCTTCAGCGTCTCGAACGGCCAGCGCCGCAGATAGGCCAGCGAGGAATAGCCGGTGCCGAAATCGTCGAGCGACAGCCGCACCCCCAGCCGGGTCAGTTCGGCCATGATGCCGGCCAGCGCCGGCGTCTCGACCAGCAGCAGCGATTCGGTGATCTCGATCTCCAGCGAGCGCGGCGGCAGGCCGCTTTTGGTCAAGGCCGTCTCGATCGCCTGGGGCAGGGTGCCCGATCCGAACTGGGCCGGCGAGACGTTGACCGCGACGAACAGGTCGTGGCCGGCGTCGCACAGATGGGCGACTTGGCGGCAGGCCTCTTCCAGCACCCAGGCGCCGATCGGCTCGATCAGCCCGCTGGTTTCGGCCAGCGGGATGAACCCCTCGGGCGGGACGCGGCCCAGCACCGGGCTGTCCCAGCGGATCAGCGCCTCGACCCCGGCCATGCGGCGATCGGCGATCGAGTAGATCGGCTGCAAAGCCAGTTCCAGTTCGCCGCGGGCCAGCGCCCGGCGCAGTTGCGATTCGACCTCGAACCGCCGGCGCGCCCGCTTCTCCATGTCGGCCGAGAAGAAGCGGAAGCGGTCGCCCCCCTGCTTCTTGGCCATCACCATGGCCATGGTCGCGCTGCCCAGCAGGCGGTTCGCCTCGTCGCCGTCGCCCGGCGCCACCGCCACCCCGACGCTGGCGGTGACCACCGCCTCGCCCTGGCCGGCCTTGTAGGGGCGGCGAAAGGCTTCGATCACCAGGCCGGCGATGGTGCCGGCGGCGTCCGGCCCTTCGATGCCGGGCAACAGCACGGCGTAATCGTCGTCGCCCAGCCGCGCCACCACGCCGGACGGGCCGACCGCCTCGACCAGACGGGCGCTGGCTTCGCGCAGGATGGCGTCGCCGGCGCCATGCCCCAGCGACTCGTTGATTCGCTTGAAGTCATCGAGATCGACCGCCAGCACCGCGACGTCGGCGCGCTTGGCGCGCAGCGCCTCGACCAGCCGGTCGGCCAGCAGGGTGCGGTTGGGCAGGCCGGTCAGCTCGTCGTAATTGGCTTGGCGGAACAGGCGCTCCTCGTACAGCTTGCGCATCGTGACGTCTTCCTCGACGGCCACGAAATGGGTGATGCGGCCCTCCTCGTCGCGCACCGGGGCGATGGTCGCCGCCGCCCAGAACAGGTCGCCATCGCGGGTGCGGTTCAGGAATTCGCCGCGCCACTCCTCGCCCGCCGTGATCGAGCGCCACAACGCCTCGTAGGATTCGGGCGGGGTGTAGCCGGATTTGAGGATGCCGGGGGTGCGACCCAGCACGTCGTCCTCGGTCCAGCCGGTCAGGGTCTGAAAGCGCGGATTGACGTATTCGATGATCCCGGCGCGATCGGTGACCAGCACCGCCACCGGGGCGTGATCGACGGCCAGACGCATGATGCGGGCCCGCCGCTCGGCCTCGCGCCGCGCCCGGCGGCCCTC
>JADFZP010000679.1 GCA_015232485.1 Alphaproteobacteria bacterium | reverse complement strand
CTAGAACCGCTCCAGCCCCAACCCCTCCATGCTGATCTCGGGCGTTTTGCCGGTGATCAGGTCGGCCAGCGCCGCGCCCGAGCCGCAGGCCATCGTCCAGCCCAGCGTGCCGTGTCCGGTGTCGAGCCACAGGTTGGGGTAGGGGGTGCGGCCCAGCAGGGGCACGCTGTCGGGGGTGACCGGGCGCAGGCCCGCCCACAACTCGGCGCGCTCGAAGCCGCCGGCGCGGGGGAACAGGGTCTTGGTCTTCTCCAGCACCAGACGGGCGCGGTAGTCGTTCAGGGTGGCGTCCCAGCCGGTCAATTCGGCGGTGCCGGCGGCGCGCAGGCGCTCGCCCAGGCGGGAGAACACCAGCTTGTTCTCGTCGTCGGTGATGCTGATGGTCGGGGCGCCGGCCGGGTCGGCGATGGGGATGGTGGCCGAGTAACCCTTGGCCGGATAGATCGGCAGCCTGAGGCCCAGGCCGCGCGCCAGCAGGGGCGACCAGCTTCCGGCGGCCAGCACATAGGCGTCGGCGGTCAGGGTGCCGCGATCGGTGATCACCCCGGCCACGCGCCCCGCCTCGCCGAGCAGGCCCAACACATTGGTCTCCCAGCGGAATTCGACGCCTTGCGCGGCGGCCATCTCGGCCAGCCGGGCGGTGAACAGATGGGCGTCGCCGCTCTCGTCGTCGGGGCTGTGCAGGCCGCCGGCCAACTCGCCATGGATGGTCGACAGGGCGGGTTCGAGGTCGCGGCACTGGTCGGGGGTCAAGGCGCGGCGGGCCAGTCCCAGCGCGCTCATCAGCTCGGCGGCTTGGCGGGCATGGGCGAATTCGCGCGGGTCGCGGTAGACGTGCAGGATGCCGGCCTCGCGCTGCTCGTAGGCGATGCCGGTCTCGGCCCGCAACGCCTTCAGGCGGGCCCGCGAGTAAAGGGCGACGCGCAAGGTGCGCTCGGTGTTGATCGCGGCGCGCCGCGTCGTGCAATTGGTCAGGAAGCGCAGGCCCCAGGCCCACAGGGCGGGGTCGCGGCGGCGCCAGCGGAAGACCAGCGGCGCGTCCTCGCGGCCCATCCATTTCAGCGCCTTGGCGGGGGTGTCGGGATTGGCCCAAGGCTCGGCGTGGCTGGCCGAGATCTGGCCGCCATTGGCGAAGCTGGTCTCCAGGCCGGCGCCGGGACGGCGCTCGACCACGGTCACCGCGACACCGGCCCGCGCCAGGTACCACGACGCCGCCACTCCGACCACCCCCGCGCCCAGCACCAGCGCCTTCACATCCGTTCTCCGCTCGATCGGCCAGCCGCATATATATCCCGGCTGAAAGGGTCGGGCCAGCCCGCGGAGCGTGCTATGCTCGGGTGGTCGGATCGCCGAAACGGAGTGCCCGCGTGGTTCCCGCCGCCCTCGCTTTGCTGACCGTGGACGAGATGTATCGGGCCGACCGCCTGGCGATGCGGGCGGGCGTGTCCGGGCCGACCCTGATGGAGGCGGCGGGCTTCGCGGTGGCGGTGGCCATCCGCAAGCGCTGGACGCGCCGGCCGGTGACGGTGCTGTGCGGCCCCGGCAACAACGGTGGCGATGGATTCGTGGCGGCCCGCCACCTCGAGCGGAGCGGCTGGCCGGTGCGTCTGGCGCTGCTCGGCCGCCGCGAGTCGCTGACCAATGACGCCGCCTTGATGGCCTCGCGCTGGCAAGGCCCAGTCGAGCCGTTCGGACCCGATTCGCTCGACGGCGCCGGTCTGGTGATCGACGCGCTGTTCGGCGCCGGCCTGTCGCGGCCGCTGGAGGGCGCGGCCCGCGCCATGATCGACGAGATCGCGCGGCGCCGCTTGGGCTTGGTCGCGGTCGACGTTCCCTCGGGTGTCCACGGCGACACCGGCGCGGTCTTGGGCGCCGCGCCGAACGCCCTGCTGACCGTCACCTTCTTCCGCAGCAAGCCGGGTCATCTGCTGCTGCCCGGCCGCTCGCATTGCGGCGCGGTGGTGGTGGCCGACATCGGCATTCCCGACTCCGTTCTGGACGAGATACGTCCCTCGACCTTCGCCAACGCCCCCGCCGCGTGGAGCGTGCCCCGGCCGACCTCGACCAGCCACAAATGG
>JADFZP010000678.1 GCA_015232485.1 Alphaproteobacteria bacterium | reverse complement strand
TGACGAGTGGAGAGGAGGCGAGCGCCAAGGAACGAAGCGGGCGGCGAATTGCCCGGCGCCTTCGCGGGCATGACGAAGGGGGCGGGGGCGTGTGGTTAGTAGCCGCGCTCCTCTGAATGCGTGGATTGCGAAGCCCGCGCCAAGTGGTTCAGACTGTGGCGATGAAGACGATCGCAGCCCTTGTCCTGATCCTTCTCGCGCTTCCCGCCGCCGCCCAGGAGGCGAGCCGCGTGATTCCCGGAACGCCCTGCATCGAGGGCACGCCGAATTGCCTGCCGGGTGGCTTCCGGCGTCCCGTCGTGGCGCCGCCGCGGCCGACCGATCAGACCCAGCCGATGCTGGGCACGCCGGGGGCGCCGATGCGCCCGGCCGAGGAGGGGCCGTTGCGGGTGGTGCCGCGGGCGGCCGATCCGCGCGACATCATCGGCATCGATCGCGGCGGGTTGCGGCCCGGCTTCGAGTCTCGGCGCGACGAGACGCCCGGCTATTGAGGATGGCGAAACGGGCCGGCTTCGGCCAGATCCTCGATGTCCTCGCGCACCGCCTCGCGTTCGTGTTCGAGGAAGCGGGCGACGGCGTCGCGGAAGGACTGATCGGCGATCCAGTGGGCCGAGAAGGTGGGGCGGGGCAGGTAGCCGCGCTGGATCTTGTGCTCGCCCTGCGCGCCGGCCTCGACCCAGGTCAGGCCGCGCGCGATGGCCTCGTCGATGGCGCGGTAGTAGCACATCTCGAAATGCAGGAACGGCCATTCGCCCAGGGCGCCCCAATTGCGGCCGTACAGGGTGTCGCCGCCCAGCAGATTGAGCGCGCCGGCCACCCAGCGCCGCCCTTCGCGGGCCATCACCAGCACTACCGAATCCGGCATCGTCTCGCCCAGCCGCAGGAAGAAATCGCGGGTCAAATAGGCCGAGCGGCCCCATTTGCGGCCGGTGGTGTCGATATAGAAGCGGTGGAAGGCGTCCCAATGCTCGTCGCGCACATCGGACCCCGACAGGGTGACGATGTCGAGGCCCTGGGCGTTGGCCCGCTCGCGCTCCTTGCGGATGGCCTTGCGCTTGCGCGACGACAGATCGGCCAGGAAGTCCTCGAAGCATTCGTAGCCGCGGTTGCGCCAGTGATATTGCTGGCCGATCCGGCCGAGCAGACCCAGCCCGGTCAGGCGGTCGTGCTCGGATTGGGTGGGGAAGGTGACGTGCAGCGACGACGCCTCGTGGCGGCGCGCCAACTCGATCATGCCCGACAGCAGCAGCCTTTCCAGCGCGGGGCGGTCGCCTCCCTCGCGGACCAGCAGGCGGGGGCCGCCGACCGGCGTGAAGGGCACGCAGCATTGGAGCTTGGGGTAGTAGCGGCCGCCGGCCCGGTGATAGGCTTCGGCCCAGCCCCAATCGAACACGTATTCGCCGTAGGAATGGCTTTTCAGATACAGCGGCGCGCAGGCCGCCACTTGGCCCAAGGCGTCGCGCGCCACCAGATGGCGCGGCGCCCAGCCGGTCTCCGGGGTGGCCGAGCCCGAGCGCTCCAACGCGTCGAGGAAGGCGTGGCGCACGAAGGGATTGTCCGCGCCGGCGCAGGAATCCCACTGCTCGGCCGGGATGTCGGCGATGCGCGGCACGACCTCCAGCGTATCCTCGGCCATGGAGTCCCCTTGCGAAAGGCTGAAGGATAACATGGACGCGCAGCCACCGCCGTCAAGTGCCGATGCCGGGGATGGCGACCATCGCCGCCGCCGGGAACTGGCCCGCATGCGCGGCTGGGCGACCGGGCTGCTGGTCGCCATGGCCGGGTTGTGGCTGGCCAGCCGTTGGGCCGAGGCGCGCGGCTTCCACGGGGTCGTTCTGGTCCGCGCCTTCTCCGAGGCGGCGATGGTCGGCGCCTTCGCCGACTGGTTCGCGGTGACGGCGCTTTTCCGTCGGCCGTTCGGCCTGCCCATCCCCCACACCGCGATCATCGCCCGCAACAAAGACCGCATCGGCGACAGCCTGGGCGGCTTCGTGGCCAACAATTTCCTGGTGCCCGCCGTGGTGCTGCCCCGTCTGGCCCAGGTCGACGTGGCGGCCCGCCTGGCCGACTGGCTGGCCGA
>JADFZP010000009.1:719-21243 GCA_015232485.1 Alphaproteobacteria bacterium | reverse complement strand
GATCGAGGCGTTCTTCACCTGGCCAAAATTCTGTTTGCGGCTATCCGCGTCATGGATGGTGACGGCAATGGCAATCGTCTGGACCTCGGACGGCACCATGTCGAGGTTCACCCTGAGCGCCTCGTCGTCGCCGTCGCCGCTGCCCGTCTTGTTGTCGCCGGTGTGCTCAACCGCGCCGTCGACGGATTGCAGGTTGTTGTAGAAAATGAACGCCTTCTCGCTTGGAACCTTGTAGTTCGAGTCGAGCATGAAAGCCGAAGCGTCCAAGTCGAATTCGACACCATCGGTGGAACGGGCGTCCCATCCGAGCCCAATCAGGATTCTCTTCAGCCCGGGTTCGCTCTTCGACAGACTGACGTTGCCGCCCTTGCTCAACGAAATGGCCATGCTCTCCCCCCGTCGCTAAGTTCAGCCCAACGTTGCGGGCCGGGTGCCCAGACCGTGAGCCTGTCGAAATCGAAGACTGTGGTTCCGCGAGGCATCAGGCGACTTCCTCCGGCTTGCGGTCTGCCTGGGGCTCGCCCGCGACGGCGGCCTTTTCCATCTCGGGCCAGATGAAGGATGCGACGACGCCTGCGGCCAGCGTTCCCAGGACGACGAGAAGACTCGCCGTTGGACTGATATGCAGGAAGTCCCAGCCGAACACGTGCTCGCCCGACTGCAGGGTTAACTTGAAGGCGATGAAGAACAGGAGAGCGATAACCGCCTTCTCCAAATGCACTAAATACCGCGTCAAGGCAGCCAGCACGAAATACAGCGAACGAAGGCCGAGAACGGCGAAGATCATCGCCGCGTAGACGAGCAAGGGCTCCTGGGTGACGGCAATCACGGCCGGCACCGAATCGAAGGCGAACATGATGTCCGACGTCTCGATGGCCATCAGGCAAAGGAAAGCCGGAGTGGCAAAAACGGCGGCATCCTTGGCGAGCCTGATCGTCGGGTCCGACTTGGCGAGGTCCTTCACGATCGCCCTCGTCACGAAGAAGCGTTCGGCATGAAGGCGGGGAAAGATCGGCATGACCTTCTCGGTCATCCTGACCGACCAGTGGTCGGAGTAATCCGTGATTTCCTCGTCGTCGCCGCGCGATCGCAACATTTTCCAACCCGACCAAGCAACGATGGCGGCGAAAACGAAGCCTACCCATGGGGCCAAGTGGAACAGGCCGGTACCGGCCGCAACGAAGATCGCACGAAAGACCAAGGCGCCTATGATACCCCAATAAAGAATGCGGTGCTGCAGGACCCCCTTGATGCCAAACGACGCGAAGATGGCCATGAAGACCATCAGGTTGTCCACGGACAAAGACTTCTCCAGGGCGACCCCGGCGAGGTAGAGATCGGCCCACTGCTTGTCGAACCGAACCCAGAGATAGCCGTAGAACGCGAGTGCAAGCCCGACCCAAAAGGTGGACCAGAGGCTCGCGTCCAGTACGGAAATCTCCTTGGTCCGGCGGTGGGCGAACAGGTCCATGAACACCGAAAGGGCGACCACTCCGAAGAATATGGTGATCGTCTCCATTGGAAAACCAAAGTGGATCATGGGAGAACCTAGAGGCGTCAGAGGTTGAAATCCGAGGGGTTCAGGCCGAGTTCGGAGCACATGCGGCGGACGACGGCTTTCTCTTTCGCGTCGAAGTCCCCGTCCGCGGCCCCTATGGCGCAGCAGACTCGGACCACGAGTTGGGCCTGGGGCTTGCCGCGGAACTTGCCAACCACCTGCATGACCTCGCCTGTCCCAATGGACGCGTCGAACTCGAACTTGCCGACGTACTTCTGAAAAATCCTGATGACCTCGCCAGAATCGAAGAACTTGAGCTGGTCTGAATTCTTCAGATAGCCCATCATCTTCTGTTTCTCCTCGGCCGATACATTTCCATCGGCGTATGCGACCAAGGCGCATCCGGCGATAACCGCCTCAAGCAGGTCCTTCGACTTGAATTTAGTTATTTCGACGTTGAGTGCATCCCGGGCTTCTGTGACGTTTTTCGTGAGCCAATCGGTGAAAGACATCGGCTACCCCCTTCAGTCCTTTGAGCCGGTGACCCAACGGAGGCCCCAGCGGTATCCCTTGTCCATTTCCAGGTGCCCGCGGAAATATTGTTCCTCCTTGGTCACCTTGAGCTTGCCGCAGTCATTCTCCATTAGGGCGATGGCGCACATGCCCTGTCCGGAGGCGGGATTGTCGAGCCTCACCTCGATGTCGGGCTGGCCTGGGATCTTCACGGTCGCCACGCCATCGGCAGCCGCCCAGTTCGGAACGCCCTCGTAAATAAAGGCGAACACAAGGACCCGTTTGATCTTCGACATCCTGTCGCCATTGATGCGGATGCTCTCGCCCTGAGCCATGGCGCCGGTCCGGTCGTCGCCTGCGTGCCGGATGAAGGGTTCGTTGCGGTAATCTCCCCAAGCGTTTCCGAGGGCTTGGATGACGCCTTTGAAGCCGTTATCGAGCTCCCACAGGCAGCCGAGGTCGAGGTCGATACCCTTGGAGCCGCCCAGAAGCCCGCCCAGAAAGCCGCTTCTCCTCTCGGGACGCTGGTTCCAATTCAGGTTGAAGACGATCTCGCCAAAGCCCTCGTCCCTTTTCTTCTCGAGTGAGACGGACTGGCCCCGCTTCTCAAGCGTGACCTTTGTAAGGTTCACCGGCTTGGCGGCAGGGGCGGGCGGCGGCGGCGGAGTTGCCGGCTTCTCCTGTGCGGGCGGCGACGGCGCCTCGTCGGCGATGTCGACGCCGTACTGGCGCGCCAACGGAGCCAAGCCGCCGACAAATCCCTGCCCTACGGCCTTGAACTTCCACTGGCCATTGCGTCGATAGGCCTTGGCCAGCGTGATCGCCGTCTCCTTCATCCCTACCGTCTGCGGCGCGAACCGGGCGATCTCCTGACCGGAGGAGAGGTCGACGAGGCGGGCGAAAATGCCGTTGAGGCTGCCGAAGCTCTGCCCTTTGGCCTGCCCCTCGTGAATGGTGACGCAGATGTCCACCGACTCCACACCCGCCGTCACCTTGGCCAGCTCGATCTCGAATACCTGGACGTCGGCGGCGGACCCGGTCGGAGAGGAAGCAAGGAACCGGACGGATGTGTCCGGGGAGGACTGCGATCCGTAAAACACGAAGTGCTCGTCACTCGGCACCTTGCCGTCCGCCCCAACCATGAACGCCGAGGCGTCGATTTCCATCGCACCCTTGGGCTCCCATCCGACCGCGACCATGACGCGGCCACAATCCGGAATGCCAGTGTTCGCACCCGGCGTAAGGAAAACCGCCCCCATTCCTTCCCCCTCTCCCGGCCCTACAAGGCCGCTTGGATCGCCGGCATCATGTCGTGGAACGTCCTGCTCGTTGTCTTCTCGCCAATGGCGTGGATCTTCCACTCGCCGTTGTGCCGATATATTTTCGCCATCAGCATGCCCGTATGGGACCCGGACTCGCTGAGGCCGAACTTCGCCAGTTCCTTGCCCGACAGCTCGTCGACCACCCGGCAGTAGGCGTTGGCCACCTTGTCGAAGGTCTGGCCTCGAAACGAGTTGACCGTGAAGACCAGCGACTTAATCGTCGCGGGGAGCTTCGACAGGTCCACCTTGATGGTCTCGTCGTCGCCATCGCCCGCACCGGTGAGGTTGTCGCCGGTGTGGACGATCGCCCCGTCCATCCCCTTGAGCTGACGAAACCAGATCTCGTCCACCAGTTGGCCGGAGGCATCGAAGACAAGGCAGGACGCGTCGAGGTCGATGTCCTCGCTACCGCCGAGGAGGCCCCTGAGGAGGCCTCCTTTCTTTGCCACGTCCCAGCCGAGCCCCATGAAGATGCGAGTCAGTGTGGCGCCGTCCTTCGACAGGCTGACCTTCTGGCCCTTTGAGAGAGAGATGCTCATTCCGACCCCCTATCCGATGTTCACGCCGAAGTTCTTGGCGAGCGGCCCGAGGCCGCCGGCAAAGCCCTGGCCGATGGCCTTGAACTTCCACTCGCTGCCGTTGCGGTAGATCTCCCCGAAGATCATTGCCGTTTCGGTGCTGTAATCCTCAGACAGGTCGTAGCGAGCGATCTCCTTCCCGTCGGCCTTGTTGACGACGCGGATGTAGGCGTTGCCGACCTGACCGAAGCTCTGCTTGCGGGCCTCGGCATCATGGATGGTGACCGAAAACGCGACCTTCCGCACATCGGCCGGGACTGCGCCAAGATTGATGGAAAGAACCTCGTCGTCGCCCTCTCCGGCGCCGGACTGGTTATCGCCCTCGTGGACGACCGAGCCGTCGGACGAAGTCTTGTTGTTATAGAAGATGAAGTCGGCGTCGCTGCGGACCTTGCCGCCCTCGTTACACAGGAACGCCGATGCGTCCAGGTCAAACCCGGACCCGTCGGTGACACGGGCATCCCAGCCCAGGCCGACGTCGATAGCGGCGAGGCCGGGGGCCTCCTTGCTCAGGGAAACGTTACCTCCCTTCGACAGCGAAACAGCCATGTTGAACCCTCCGGAATTTTCGTTGACCCGAGAAAGGCGAGATGAAGCCGCAAAAAGTTCACCTGACGCGTCAACCTTCCCCATTGCGGATGGAAGGCGAATCGTCAAGCAACCGAAAGACGGCCAATTCTCCGCAAACATAGCAAACGAGTCAATTAGTTTTCTCTCGAAGGTAGAGCCGTTGAGAGCGTCACCACCTAGCACCCGGCTTTCGCGTCGGTTGACAGACGCGCTCCCTGCTTGCCGCGATAAAGTCTCGCATGGCATAGGTCGCTGAGGTGCGACGCGGAGTGGGGCTCGCCCCATCCCGGTCGGTTCAGGAGACGGCAAGCTTCCGGTTGAGGCGCGGCACGCCTTCGGCATCCGCCGTCCCGAAAATCTCGGCCCGCGCGATGACCGACCGAGCCCATTCGGAATGGGTTGCGGGTTCGAACATGACGTGGTCAACCTGAAACACCGCCGGGGCATCATGCGCGAGGATGGCCTGGGCCACCTTGAGTTCCGCCCGGCTCACCCGGTAATGCCCTTCGATCCTGCCGACTTGGCAGGGATGGATGGCGGACTTTCCGACGAGCCCATGGTCGATGTCGCGGACGACTTCCTCGTTCAGGGTTTCGGAATCGCCGAAATCGTCAAACACCGGCGCCGTGAGTGGGAATCCGCAAGGGCGAAAGGCGGCGACGAGCGAAGCGATGGCAGGGCCGACGACGGTGTCATAGATGGTCCGGCCGGGACGGCGGCGGACGCCCACGAGGTTCAGGAGGTCGCTTCCTCCGATGCGGATGGCCAGGATCCGATCCTTGAGCCCTGGGTTGGAAAGCAGGTCTCGGAGACCGGACATCGCGACGGGGTCGAACGCCTCGCGAGTCTCCAGGGTAGGCATGAGCAGGAATCGTTCGGGCGCCAAGGAGCCATACGTGGAAACGCTTTCCACGGTCGCCTTCGGCAGGACGAAACCGTCGATACGATCCACCCCGCGCATGGCGAGGATACGTAACAGCGTCTGTGGGTCACGCGGACGGACGAAAACGAGCGGGCGTTCGGCCCTGATGCGCGGTAGGCAGCCACGAAGATTGTCCAAGGCGGCGTCAACCTGCCCAGGCAGGATGCTGTCCTCCGTGCAGAGGATCACCGAACGCAGTCCCGGGTAACTGTCGCCATTTGCCACCGCAGCGATGTCGGGACGGGTGGTGGGGACGTAAAGGCTTGCGCCAAGCTTCAGGTGGGAAAAGGTCATGCGTCCCCCAACGTCGTGATCACGGCGCAGGCGCCGTAAGCGAGAGAGGGATCGGACTCCACCGCCACGCCCCGCTCGGCGGCAAGCGACATAAGATGCCTGACGTCGCCCGCCACTGGATCGCGGACGAACAGCCACTCCGGCATCCGTCTGAGTAGGGCCCTCGTCGCCTCGCCGATGCCGGGCTTGATGCGGTTCCGTTGCTTCGTGCCGGTCTTGGCGAGCATGCCGTCCACGAACGCGGACGAAACCGCAGTCGCCCTAGAACGCTCCTCCACCCCCCACAGCGCGGGTTCAGCCGCTTCCAGGCAGGCCAGGACATCCTCCATTTGACCGTCTACGTAACTGCGGCTTAGGTCCATGCCGACAAGGTGATGAAGGACAACGCAGCCGTGGAAGTCGCCTGGACCAATCACTTCCGCGTTCAGGACGGTCCGGCTGACGAGTCCCGAGACGACCCCATTCAGGATCGCAGAGGGGATGACGTAATCCTCGTCGCCAGCGGCGATGTCGGCGACGCCCGCAAGGTCCGAGAGCACGCACACCGGCGCTCCCACTAATTCCGGAAAGTCGTTGAAGACGGCCCTGGCGAGTTCTTTTGCGATGGCGCCCTTTCCTGTCCAGCCGTCCACGAAAACGACGTTCGTCGCGGAGTGCCTTCCAAGTATCGCCTTCATGGCCACTAGGTCGATGCCTCTATCCCGGATGATGGAGACTGAATAGTGGACCGCCTTCCTCCCCAACGCGGCAAGCGTCCGTTTCAGGAGTACGCCCACGGGAGTCCCGGCCCGGGCGAGACTCACCAGCACGGTCTCGTTTCCGTCCCGCAAAGCCAAGGTCTTCGCCAGACGCGCCACGTCGCGTCCCACGCGGCCGCGGTTCGCCTCGAACGCCGCACGGAACGCGTCGAAGTATTTGGCGTTCGGGGCATTCTCCGGGGCAAGCATCTCACTGTAATGCCGCAGCCCGCTCTGTATCTGGGCCTCTTTCTCCGCGACGTCGACGAAGGCCATCCGAACCGGCTTGAGAAGGAAGGTCACGTCGGTGGGGTCGTAACTCCCGCTGAACCCGTGCTCCAGCCCCATCATCTCTTTCCTCCCCCGGCGACCGCCCCAAGCGGCGTCTGCGACGACAGGACGGACATGATCTGGGATTTGGACGGGGCCACCGCGAAGTCGCACAGCCCCATGAAGGCGACGTCCGTGAGGCTGTCGCCGACCCCCAGGGTCAGGACCGAACCATCGGCGACGAAATGCTTGAGCAAATGCGCGACTGCCGCAGCCTTGCCTAAGAACGGGGGCAGAAGCGCCATGTTGCTGCCGTTCAGGTGTATGGTCCAATCGTCCGGGACCGACGGCGAAACGGCCGTCGCCAGCCGGCACATCTCCTCTGCGACGCCCGCGTTGTGCTTGACCGAAACGTAAAGCGGCAGCCCCGCTTCGCGGATGATGCGATGGCGGGCATGGACCGCATGTCCGGCGGCGATCGATCCCACGACGGTGTTCAGCCCCTCCATCAGATCGGCCGTCGCCATCGACGCCCCAGTGATGACTCGGTGCCACTCGCGATCAGTTTCCCCTCCGGGCCTTAGGATGATCCCGCCGAACGAGCAGATCGCATGCCCACTCAAGGGGATGGTCACCCGTCGAAAGGCTTCGACGCTGCGGCCGGTGACGGGGACGACCGTCGCGTCCTTGATCAGCCACTCGAAGAATGCCTCCTGCCGGCCACAACGGAACGACAGCGGATTGCCGTCCCCGTCGACGGCCGCGAGCCGGTTTGCGTCCGGGTTCTTCCGATGGGTCTGGAACAAGGTGTCGTCGAGATCGACGAAGACGATGCGCCGCATGTCAGGGCACCGCGGCATTGAAGAAGACGGGTTCGGCACCGAGCGCCGAGATCAGTCCGTGCTGGCAAGTCGCAGGCGGGGTCTCATAGCAGACCAGCACCCTGTCGTACTGTCCGGGACGGACGGAGTAGAGGAAGTTCGGGATGCCATCCGCATAGGCGTCGGGGAATTCGAGAACCCCATGGATGTCATTCCCTTCCAAGATCGGCGAGCGCGTCGTAGCCTGAACCATGACTTCGGCGCCCATCGCCGATAGCCGCTGGGCAAGTTGGAACGGTGGAAAGACGAACTCGCCGGTGCCGAGCACCAGGATGCGTTCGCCGGGCTTCGTCCCGATCGCCATTACATGAGCGAGCAGTGGGCGGGGGCCACGCACCCCCAGACGGCCCCAGTTGATGGGGACCAGAGCGTCCTTGCAACGACCGTCGCCGGTCAAATCCGGCATCCTCGGCGGAGGGGCATCGGACGGGAGGAAGGAGTAGTTTCCCTCAAGCAGTGAGACGAAGTCTGTCCGTACCGGCATCGCCCGTTGGACATTCCGCCCCCTCTCTTCGCCCATCCAGTCGGTTATGGTGACGCACAAGATCCGCGACAGTCCGGGCATGTGGGTACGGCACGCCTTGGCGAGGGCGGTGAAGGTCGACCCCGTCGAAACCTCGTCGTCCACAAGCACCAGCGTGCGGCACGCGGCGAGTAACGCCGCGTCGGTCGGGTCGGCGGGTTCGTGAACCAAATGTCCGGTTGCGTGGCTGTGACTCTCCTCGAACCTCAAGAACAGCCGGCGGGACGCTAGGCGGTAGCGGGTGGAATGGATGAAGACCACGTCCTCGCGCCCGGACATTCGCCGCCATGCCTCGTGGACGCCGTGACCCAGGGCGACGGCCGTCTCGGCCATCCCAATCACGACGGCCGGCCCGGGAAAGTCCGTGCGGAGCTTCGAGGCCAGCCTGCGGTGGACCATGTGCATGGTTTGGGGCCTGACGGGCAGGTGCCGTCCGAGAACGCGGCTGACGAAGAGGAACGGCCGCTTGGGGTTCCGGCGGCTGGCGAATCCGCATAAGGCGGCGAGCGGCAGGTCGCTGCGACGAACCTCAACGCGCAACTCCCCACCTGCCAACCTGACGGCGACCTTGGTCATAGAGAGTATATCATCGGAAGGCGATCTTGCTGGCCATCACCATAGTCAGCGCGCCTCCGGCGTAGGCGCCGGCAAGCTTCCGCCGATGCGCCCTCCGCATGGACCGAATTGATTTCACCGGCCCTCAACGACCCAGCCCCAATGCCAAGCCGCCTTGAACGTCTCACTCCGGTTCGTGGAACCGGTGAAGTTCGCCTTGAGGACCTTCGATTCGAACCAGTTGGCGTCGCGCAGTTCGGCCCCCGTGAAGTCGGCGCTTTTCAGATTGGCCCGACGCAGATCCGCGCCGGTCAGGTCGGCGTTGCGGAAACTGGTGCCGTGGAACGAGGCCGACTGCATGTTCGTCCCCGTCAGCAAAGCGTCTGCGAAGCTGGACCGATCGAAATCACTGCCCGACAGACCGGCACCCGAAAGACAAGCGCCGTCGAGAGTTGCACCGTCGGCGATGACATGAACTAGCTTTGCGCCCTGAAGGTTGGCTTTCGCCAAGTTGGCATTGAGCAGGCAGGCGCCGCTCAGGTCGGCTCCTGCGAGGTCGAGGCCGCGTAGGTCGGCGCCGGCAAGGTTGGCGTCAACCAGCTTGTCCGGAATTCGGCCCGCGACCATCGTCTTTCCATTGCACGCCGAGTCTGCCACCTGGGGCAGGGGCTGAAAGCCGCACCCGTTGACCGCTGAGACTGCCAGAGTAAACAGTATCACCCGCGAGACTTTTAACATACTTTGCCTCCGTCGTAGGAAATGCCCTCGCGCTTACCTGAAACCGCTGCTCACGCAGGGCGGATCAACCTTAGCCCGAGCGGCCGAGTAGGCGCTTTCGAACACGCTACAGTCGAGGTCCGTCGTCTTATTCAGGGCCGCATTGATCACGTGGGTTCCGAGCCAGTTGACGCCCGTCAGTCGTGACCTGGAGAAGTCCGCCCGCTTCGCTTTCGCCGACGAGAGGTTTGCCTTGGTCAGATCCGCATCGGTGATGATCGCGTCGTGGAGCGTGGCTTCCTGCAAATTGGCTCCGACCAGCTTCGCCGCGGTCAAGTTGGCTTCGTGCAGGTTCGCCTTGACAAGCGAGGCGCCCGAGAGATCGGCCTGAATGAGAAGCGCCCCCCGCAGATCGGCGCCGTCGAAGCGCTTGCCCTTGAGGTCGCGGCCTTGAAAGTCGCACCCCTGCAAGTTCCTATTCGACAGATCGGCCAGCGCAACGTCGCAGTTCCCTGCGACCTGCTCCGTCTGGGCCACCGCATCTTGTCCCGCCCCGCTCGTCGATAGAGCGACGAGCATCGCAAAAGCCACTTTGTATGATTGCATGGTCGCTCCATTCATCGGCATTGGCCGTCCTCCCGGTCCGTCTCGTCGAAACCGGCCGCCTGGGCGAGCGCGGCACAGTCGAGCTGCTGAATACTGCGGATAATCGCGCGTCGGATGGTTGCCCCCTTCCAGACGACGCCGTGCACGGTGGCGCTGCGGAAATCAGCCTGTGAGAGCGATGCACCCTGCACGTTGGCATTGCTCAGGTCTGCGCTGCGGAAGACGGCGGCGTCACCTTTGGTCTGCACCAGTTTGGCGTCCCTCAGCTTGGCGCGGGTTAGATTGGCGCCGGCAAGCACCGCTCCGCTAAGGTCGGCACCGCTGAGGTCGGCACCCGACAGATTGGCCTGCGCCATATTCGCGCCGGCAAAGCTGATGCCGCGCAAATCCGCCCCGGCCATCATGCAGCCCTGTAGATCGCGCCCACCCATTTGTGAACCGCCGATCGCGCAGCGGGGGTCGATCGGCGTGAACGGTCGGCGCTGGAAGGCGCTGGGGGGTGGTACGGCCAGCGCGGCAAGTTGGGTTTCGGAACCGGGGCGACGCGCTGGCTCGGCGGCCGTAGTGTCATTCTTTCTTTCGTTTCGAGGCATCTCGCCCCGGGCAGGCCGGGCGGCTTGCGGCTCGGGTTGAAGCGGACGGGGCGGCTTGGCGGATGGCGGCTGAAGCGCCTGTTCCATTGTTCGAGCCGGTGGAGGCGGTCGCATCCCCTCGGCCGGCGGAATGATCGTCCGGCTGGAAGATTCAGTAAGAGGGGTTGACGGCGGCTTCGGTCGAGGCACCGCGAACCCCACCGAGACCGGGGCCGACGGGGAAGCGGTGGATGCTTCCGCGAGCGCTTTCTCGACCGGGGCCGGCGGCGTCGGAGCGGACGGCGGTGGCTCCGAGAGCGCCTTCTCGACCGGGGCCGGCGGCGTCGGAGCGGACGGCGGTGGTTCCGCGAGCGCTTTCTCGACCGGGGCCGGCGGCGTCGCAGCCGACGGCGGTGGTTCCGCCAGTGCCTTCTCGACCGGGGCCGGCGGCGTCGGAGCGGACGGCGATGGTTCGGCGAGCGCCTTCTCGACCTGGACCGGTGGCTCGGCAGGCACCACTTCGGCCGGGGGCGGCTGCGTCGGAGATGCCAAAGCGACGGCTGGCGGCGCAGCCGTCTCCGCTCGAGGCGGGATCGCTTCCTGGGCAAGGATCACCGGCGGCACGGACGCCTGCTCTGGCCGAGGCAATGCGGGTACGGACCCCCTCGTCGCCGACTGGGCTGACGTCTCGCCTTCCGTAGCGAGCCGAAGCCCATCGGTGGGCTCAGCCGTCCCGCCGGTGGGCGCCAGCAGCCATATGCCGGCCACGGCAAGTACCGCTACGGTTCCGATCGCCGCACCTACAAGTCGCGGATCAAGTCGACGGACGTTTCCGGACGGATGCTCGGGCAACTCCTCTGCCGGCCCGGCGTCATCGTCTGCAGCCATTCCCAAGAGCGCCTGGCGGAATGCGGCCACGTCTTGAGGGCGATCCCTGGGCAGCACGGCCAGCGCCCAATCCAAGGCATCGAGGAACTGGCGGCTGTAACGGTCGGCGACACTCTCGGCCAGCGGCACCAGAGGATCGGGATCGGCAGTCAGCTTCGCTTCGCTGCGCGCGGTGGCTTCGACCGGCGCGTCGCCCCGGATCGCCCGGTACACCACCGCCGCCAGCGCATAGATGTCTGACCAAGGTCCCTGCCGCTTGGAATCGGTCGAATACTGTTCGATCGGCGCATAGCCTTGGCTGACAATGCTCGTCATGCTCCGGCTGCGCGTGCCCAGTGCCTGCCTGGCTGAACCAAAGTCGAGGAGGACGGGACGGCCGCCGTCGCACATATAGATGTTGTCGGGCTTAATGTCCCGGTGCAGGAAGCCGCTCTGATGCACCTTGTCGAGGCCGTCCAGAAGAGGCCGAAGCAGGTCCAGAAACTCCTGCTCGGTCGGCGGCTCCGGCTTCTGGGCCAACCAGTTCGTCAAGCTGCAACCCCGTTCGAAGTCGGTGACCATGTAGGCGGTCCCGTTCCGCTCGAAGATGCGCGCCACTCGGACGATATTATTGTGGCGCAGACGGGCGAGAGTGCGGGCCTCGTCGACGAAGCGGTCGAGGCCCCATTGAAAATCGGCGTCGTCGGCCGACGATTTGGGCTGAACGCTCTGTGCGGAATCACGCACGGCCATGTCTGCCGGCAGGTATTCCTTAATGGCGACTTCGGATTCGAGATTGAGGTCGGTCGCCAGATAGGTGATGCCGAAGCCACCGTGGCCGAGTACGCTCTCGATCCGGTATTCGTCGACCATCGTTCCGGAAGGCAGGGCGTAGTAGTGGCTTTTTGACATGTCAGGCGGCTGACAGCGAGAAATCGAGCAGCACTTCGCCCAACCGCAGGCGGCAGCCCGGCTTTAGGGGCACCAGTTGCCGGCCGGCATGCGCGCCGACGGGCAGCTCGTCCACGAAGGTGCCGTTTGTCGAGTCCATGTCCTCGATTACGACAGAACCATTGGCGAAAAAGAGCCGGGCATGCTGACGGGAAACCGAATCGTCGCTAACGACGATCTGGCAAGACGAGGCGTCCCGTCCGATGACTAGTTGATTGTCTCTTGCGGTGACCGTGGTGTGGTCGATCTCGAAGCGCAGGACATCGCCTCGGCTGTCGAAGCCGCTGAGCAGCCATCCCGCCGCTACGCCTCCCTGCGGCTTGGCCTTAGAGACCACCACGGTGTCCGCGAGGATGTCGTGCAGCGTCTGCCGCTTCTCGGTAAAGAAAAATACGATATAACCGATCAGTAGTAACGGCGACAAGAAGCTCTTCGCCAAGTTCCTCCCCAGGCTCCGACCGAAAGTGACGGACCCCCCGGTGGATTGGGCCACACGAAGTCCTACCGCTATCTTCCCGAATGTCGCCTGCCACTTCGAGCTTTCCAGCACCGATCCATAAAGGGCCGGCACCAGCAGCGATGACAGGAATAGTACGGCTCCCATCACCTCTTCGTCTCTGGAGGAGGTTGCGCCCGCCGCCATGGCCAGAGCTGCCAGGACCATCGCCAGGGCGAACACGCCCGCTGCCATCACCAATGCGTCGACCAGAAGCGCCACGAATCGGCGGCCGAATTCATTTCCCTTCGTCATCCCCGAGCGTCCGTCCAGTTCGTGGCGAGTTGCAGCTTTCCCACGGTCAGGATGCCCCCCGCGCGAAGCGCCATGGGCTGGGAGGGGGGGATCCGGCTTCCGTCAATCTTCGTGCCGTTGGATGATTTCATATCCTCGACGAGAATGGCGCCGCCGACGCCAAGGCGCAGAAGCAGGTGGCGGCGCGACACGCTGTCGTCTCCCAGGACCACGCCGCAATGAGGATCGCGCCCCAGAACCACGCCGGAGATCAGTGAGGCCCGGGTGATCGACACGCTTACCGGTCGACCTGCGGAATCGGCCCCACTAAGAACCAGCCGGCCCGCAACGGCCGGACGTGGTTTCGTGCGACGGCGATGCATCACGAGGCCAGCGGCGCCGCCGCCGAGCACCAGCGCCGGCAGGAACCAAGCCCACACGCCGACGCCCGGCTGAGAGCACCATCGGCCCGTCGACTGAAAGCGGTAGCGCTCGTTTGCCAAATGTTTGGCCAGTTCGGAGGCGTGAGAGGCGGCGAAGATGCCGGCCGACCGAGTTAGACCCTGGGTGTTCAGGCCGACCAGATCGCCACAGCCGTTGAGCAGTGGTCCGCCGCTGTTTCCCGGCGCGATGGTCGCCGTATGCTGCACGATGCGCAGGTTTTTGCTCTGGTCCGACCAAGCTCCGTCGAATACGCGGCTGACCGTGCCATCCGCGATGGACGGGTCCGTCGAGATGCCCGTATGCGTCCATATGTCGGCGGCACCTGGAAATCCGAGCGAATAGACTGCGGCGCCCTGAGGCGGCTCGGCCGAGGTTAGGGTAACGGGTTTTCTTCGTCCCACGATGCTCTGCGACTTGATTAGCGCGATATCCGAGGAGGGATTCACGAACACCACGAGCCCGTCGTGCTCTTCGTTTTGACCGTCTCGCTTGAACACAAGCTTGACCTTCGACAAGTGCCTTCCGCTGGTCCCAACTTCCACGACATGGAAGTTGGTGGCGACAATACCGTCCTCGGTGACGACGACGCCCGATCCCCGGCTGCCGGCAGCGATGATCAGCACCACCTTCTGGTCGAGTTCCAGCCCCTGCATGTCCATTTCGGCCCGACTGGGCTCGGCGTGAACCGCAAGGGCCAGCGCCGCCAACATGAATGCCGTCCGTCGCGGAACCATCACCATATCCCTCTCGCGTTCGCCGACACCACGGCGGCAACCACCCTGCGGAGCAGCGACTCCCCGTATGCATTTCCCTTGGCGACCACTGCGGTGACGTTGTCGCAGTCGGCGCCCCCACGAGCGACGGCCTCTCCGACAAGCGCGCGAATCGTCCGCTCAAGCGGAACTTCGACCAGCCTGGTCGCGATCTCCTTACCCTCGATCACCGCCCACAATCCGTCAGTGCAGAGGCAAAAGGCGTCACCATCGGACAGGTTGGCCGCGTCAATCACCGGCTCCGGCGCATCTTCCCCGCCCATGCAGCGGATCAAACGGGCAAGTCCCGGATGGCCCGCCATCTCGCTCTCCTCCAGTTCGCCCAGGTCCAGCATCAGTTGCGCCACGGAGTGGTCCCTGGTGCAGCCCACCGGCCGCCCGTTCCGAAAGCGATAGAGACGGCTATCGCCCACGTGGCACCAAGTCGCGCCCGTTTCGGCCGCCAAATGCAGCGCGACCATGGTCGAGCGTGGTGCACAACCGAGTTCCTCACCCCTTCTGTTGACCGCGTGGTGCGCCTCGGCCACGAGATCGCCCAGGAATCGCGCAGGGTCGGGAACCCTACCCTCGGCGCGACGCCACGCGTCTGCCGTCACGTCGATGATGGCTTGCGCCGCGACCGCCCCCCCGGCATGCCCGCCCATCCCGTCCGCGACGACCAAAAGGGCTTGATTCGGGCCGCGCATGACGGCGCAACGGTCCTGCTGGTCGTCGCGCCCGCCGATCTCCTGCGCGCTGGCGAATCCGAACCTCACACAAACCCCTTCAGTTGAACAACCATCGGTCTTGCTGAGTCTAAGATTTTGCTATACCAGTTATGCGAACAGAGTCAAAGGGGTTTCGCGCCCTTTCGGACTCCGCGTCTCGCAGGTACTATCCCTTCAATGCTTATGCTGTCCGTGCATTCCGCAAGAGAGAAATGAAATGCGCCTCGCAGGAGCACTCGCCGCGTTATGTAATGTCATGAAAATGGCGCTTTGCCTGCTCACTCTGGCCGCGTTGCCCGGCCAACCTGCGCACGCCGCCGACGAGTTGCGCGCCACATGCGCCTTGTCCGGCAATGCGCTCGGCTGCGGAGTGCGACCGCCCGGCGCAACCGCGATCAAGGAGGTCGCCGCCAGAGTCGGCGACCGCTCCCTGCCCGTCACCTTCACGCCCTTCGACTCGAAGACCGCCGTGTTCTTTCTGGTCGACGTCAGCGATCCCGCGCGCAAAAGCACGGTCGCCAGGAACCGGCAGGTGATCGACGGCCTGATTGCCCTGACGGGAGACAAGCACCAATTCGGAATTGCCCGCTTCGCCGCGGAACTGAGCGTGCTGGCGGAGCTCGGATCGAGCAAGGAGGGCCTGCTTCAGGCCACCGCGAAGCTGCAGGCCGAGGGGGTGGCGACCGAGTTCACCCGTAGCGCCCTGGCGCTGCTCCAGAAAATCGAGGGCTTCGAAGCCGCCCGCAAAGTTCTCGTCGTCTTCTCGGATGGAAAGTTCGAGGACACCGCATATCCGCTCGATGAAGTGATCGCCCGGGCGAAGAGTACCGGAACGATCATCGTCGCCTTCGGCTATGCCGAAAAGCCGTCGGAAACGCCAGCCCTGCAAAACCTGCGGCGACTTGCCGACGAGACGGGCGGCCTTTTCCTCGGCGCCGACACTGGAAGCAAGGATCTGCCGCCAGACAACGCGGCGTCTTTTTTCGCGACGCTCGGGAACGGGGGGGCACTCTCGGCGGACCTGTCGGGCCTTTTCGGGCAACAGACGGTGACGCTATCGATGACACTGGCGGACGGCCGAAGACTTGAGCGCGACGAGATCGTCGGCCTGCCGGGAATGCCGGCGGGCCAGCGATTCCGGGAGTGGGTTGACGCAAACCGCGCCATTGCCGGAGGGGGCACGGCAGCGCTTGTGCTGCTGTGCGGCGGCGCGTTTATCGCCGTGCGCCGCCGCCGCGAGGCGGAAAAGCCGGCCGTGCAGGCTTGGCTCGCCTTTCTCGACGGCCAAGCGTCGCGCCATCCAGTCACCACGACGGCGCTCAGCATCGGCCGCAATCCAGACAACGGTCTCTGCCTCGCCAACGAAACCGTTTCGGGCCACCACGCCGAAATTCATCGGCAGCGCGACGGCACGTTCGCCATCACCGATCTCGGGTCGGTCAACGGCGTCTATGTCAATGAACAGCGGGTCGAACGTCACGAGCTGGCGGACGGAGACCTGATCGAACTAGGGGAAGTGCGCCTGCGCTTCGAGAGCGCCTGAATCCCAAAATGGAATGGAGGACTCCAGTGAGCGACCAGCCGACCAAGGTAATTAATCGAAGTGACATCTCTGCGGTCCACGACACCACGATCATGCCGGGCCGCTCCAACCGTCCGGGCCATCAAGGCGCGCCTGATGATGGCACCTCGCCACCGACCGTCACGATGCCGCCGACCAGGATGCTGGACGACCCCGCGTCAGTGGAGCCCCAGAGAAAGGAACCGAGAACCCGCCTTTTCCGTCCTGGCGGCGTACCGGCTGACGACCAACAGTCCGACGCCTCGGTCGACCCGGTGGTTGGCTGGCTGGTGGTGGTAAGCGGGCCAGGTCGTGGCCGCGCCCTCGCGATCAGTTATGGCATGAACAGCATCGGCCGCGCGGACGACGAGAAGGTCGTCCTCAATTTCGGAGACGAGCAAATTTCGCGCAAGGGACACGCCATGGTCACCTATGACCGGCGCGGTCGTCGCTTCTACCTGCAGCACGGTGGGGGAGCGAACCTGACCTATCTGGGCGACGCGCCCGTACTGGTCCCGGTCGAAATGAGCGGGGGAGAGCTGATTTCGCTCGGCGAAACGGTTCTTAGATTCGCGCCCTTCTGCGGCCCGGGATTCGACTGGCAGGATCAATGAAGAGTGAAATTCAGTTCGCCGGGCGGGAGCACAAAGGCGCGCGTCCGTATCAGGAAGACTACCATGGCTTCGTAGATTACGCGGATGCCGGTTCAGACGCCGATCTGCTTCTGCTCCTAGCCGATGGCATGGGCGGCCACGTCGGCGGATCGCATGCCAGCCAAGCCGCGATCCGTAGCTTCGTGACCGCCTTCGATGCCGCGCGAGGACCGATCGAGGACCGGCTGCGCGACGGCCTGCAAGCCGCAAATCAGCGCATCTCCGCCGATGCTCGTGCCAATCCAAGCCTCGATGGCATGGGCTGCACACTTGTGGCCGCTCACCTGTCGAACGAGGGACTGCGCTGGCTAAGCGTGGGCGATTCCGTGCTGCTGCTCTGGCGCGACGGCACGCTGACCCAGATCAATGCCGATCACTCTATGGCGCCCGTGTTGGACGCCCAGGTCGCCAACGGGCGGATGACGGCAGAAAAGGCCGCCCGGCACCCGGATCGCAATGCCTTGCGCTCGGCCGTGAACGGCACGCCAATCCACTTGGTCGACGTGCGCGGCGAGCCGTTGCCCATCCTGCCGGGCGACGTGGTGGTGGCGGCGAGCGATGGCCTGCTCACATTGCCCGATGCGGACATCGCGGCAACCCTGGCTAGAGGCGGAATGGCGCGCGACGTTGCCGAGCGCTTGATCGGCCAGACCGTCTCCCGTGAGCATCCGGGGCAGGACAACGTCACTGTCGCGGTGATTTCCCCCGACGCCGGCGCGCGACTGGCCACCGCGCTACCGTCGCCGCTCGGCGAGGCCACTCAGTTCGCGCCCCGTCCGCCACCGCAGCAGGGTTCGGCAGCCTTGCTCGCTCTTGTCGCCGGAGCCGTCGTCGCCTTTGCGGTGGCGATCGGCGCGGTCTTCGTGCCGTCGCTCCGGGAAGCCGTCGAGCACGCTCTGTTTGGCCAAGAGCCCGCCCCGGCTGCCGCAGTCCCAGCCGCGCTTCCGGGCCAGCCTCAGATTGGGCCGATGATCGAGGTGCCGCCGCCAGTCGGCCGGGGCTTGGCGCCACCTATTCCCACGCCCGAACCGCCTGCGGATGCTCCACGCCGGAAGCGGGCGATTCCCCCGGTTGACGGGCAGTGATCGACATGCCGTCCCGCAACGCGTTGCCGAAGGGCTACTCCTTTCACCGTTACCGGATCGAAGCGGTTCTAGGGGATGGCGGATTCGGCATCACCTATTTGGCGGTCGACCTGACCCAGAACCGTCAAGTCGCGATCAAGGAATACTTCCCGGCCGCAGCGGGCGCGCGTAAGGACGGCGCCACCGTGGTTCCGCGGGGTTCGCAAGACGACTCGATGTACCGGTGGGGCCTGCGGCGCTTCCTGGACGAAGCCATGATCCTGGCCCGCCTCTCGCACGGAAACATCGTCCGCGTGCTGCGTCTGTTCGAAGCCAACCAGACGGCGTACATTGTTATGCCCTACGAATGCGGCTACAGCCTAGGCGCCTTCTTTTCCTCTTCTGAACCTCCGCTCGACGAGCGAGAGCTTCTCTCGGTGCTCCTGCCTATTGCGAGCGGCCTCGAGGCCGTACACAAGGCCGACCTCCTTCATCGCGACATCAAGCCCGGCAACGTCTTCATACGCGAGGACGGCAGCCCCGTGCTTCTTGATTTCGGCGCGGCGCGGCAATCGGTGGGGCGGAAGAGCCAAAGCGTCAACAGTCTCATCACCCCCGGCTATTCCCCACTTGAGCAGTACTCGGTCAGGGACGACAAGCAGGGTCCCTGGACGGACATATACGCTTTTTGCGCTCTCGCCTACACGGCCATCGCCGGAAAGGCGCCGATCCCCGCCAACGATCGGGCGATGGCGGTTAACGATCGTAAGGGCGACCCCCTGATTCCGGCACGGGCGGCCGGCCGGCAGCGTTTCTCGGCAAAGCTGCTTTATGCCGTGGATCGCGGCTTGGCGCTCGTCGGGCACGACAGACCGCAGTCGATCGGCGAATGGCGGTCGCTGGTCTTGTGATTGGATTATATTATTGATTCGACGTGATTGGGCCGCTTTCTGGATAAAGTCTTCGGGGTGTGCGTTGCGGGTCACGACACCAGTATCCGAATGCCGCAATCATGCGCAGGACCGAGGTAGCGTCTGCACCAGCCCGTTGGCAATCTCGTTAACCGTGCCGTCGCCGCCGGCCGCCACGATCAGCGTAAAGCCTGGGGCCTCGGCGCAGTGCGCGGCGCGCTCGGCATCCCCCGGCTGGTGGTTCGCAAGAGACGGGGCGCCAGCCCAGCGCGTAAAGGCCGTCGAGAACCGCCTGAAGGTGCCGCAGACGGCGGCGGCCACTGGTGGGATTAAGCGTTGCGGGTCATACCCGACTTCCCCAAGCCGGGAGGAGGCGCAGCAGCGCGCAGGATTCGGTCTCCGCGACGCCGGGCACGGGAAAGCCGCATACCCGGAAATGTGAGAACGTAAGCCGAATGGCTGAGCTAACCACAATTTATTTTATACACCAACCGATACAGCTTTTGCTACCTTCGCTCACATGATCGGGCGCGGGAGCGTCCACCAAGATAAGTGGAGGGAGGTAATGCGCAAACCGTTTCTGCTTGCTCTATTTTTCGTGGTGGCTAGCATCCTGTTCTGGCATCAGATCAGTCCTAGTGCTTTCGCTGGTCACGGGCCGGCTTACAGTTCAAGTCGCATTAGTGCTCTAGACGCAGCGCAGCTAAACCTGGTTCTGGTTGGTGATAAACAATGCGAAGCGCAGAAGAAATCTTGCTTTGCCGGCTGCGAGGGACTTTCTGACAAATGTGGAGGATTATTATGCAGCTCACCAAACCAAAAATGCCGGAGTCAGTGTAGCTCAATTAGCTGTTAGCCTCTGGGCGCTCAATGTCGACGGGCCCTCACAATGCCGCGACCGCCAAATGGCTGACTCCCCGCCACCATGACCAACAGAGCCTCAGAACCCTCGATGGAGACCATCCTCGCCTCGATCCGGCGGATCCTTGAGGAGGATGACGGCTTCAAGCATCCCCCGCTCCGCCCCGGTTGGTGGGATCGCCTGTTCACGTGGCGACGGGCGGATCGATGGGTGGAGGAAGAGGTCTCCGCCATCACGGCTTCTCTTCGGCGCCTCGCCGACGTGGCCGAGTCGGCCCAACCTGGGGAAGCCGGACCCAGCCACAAGTACCGCATCGACGCGGCGCTGGCGGATCTCGACGCGGTTCTGGCGGATCTCGACGACGCCGATCTCGCGAGTCTCGCGGCCGGGCTAGAGGAGGCGACCCTCCATACGCTCCTCCTCAGGCTGCCAGACGTGCGGCT
>JADFZP010000009.1:0-599 GCA_015232485.1 Alphaproteobacteria bacterium | reverse complement strand
CGACGATCGGCGCCGTGTGGAGGGCAGGGCCGCATTCTGTCTGCGGGTGATCGACGCGCTGCCCACGCGCGGGTTGCGGCGCCGGGCGATGGATGCGCTCGACAATGCCCCGGATTGCCCGCCAGCGCTGATACGGGACGTCGAGGTCTCCGCCTTCGGCTTTACCGACCTCGCCTGGCTGCCACCCGAGGCGGTCGCAATCGTAAATCCTCGTGTCGCGGACGACGATTGGGCTTTCGCCCTCAAAGGCGTCGCCGCCGCGGTGTACGAGCGGGTGATGACCGCCATGCCCGCCGAGCGCGCCGCCGTGATCGGCAAGCGCATGCACGACCTCGGCCCGGTGAGGGAACGGGAGGCGATGGACTCTCGGGATACCGTCGCCCGGGCGGTGAGGCGAGCCATCCATCGCGGTGAGATCGCCTGGGTGGCACGCCACCGCCCCGCCGTGTGGGCGTTCGAATGGGACGGTGTCGCGTTCGAATTCGGTCTCGCCGTCGGACGCCTGATGCGGCATGCCGGCCGCGGTCTGATCGTCACCCCGAACGCGGGCGTCACCCCGGATCTGGCACGCCGGACCCTCGATTCGCCGCTCTTGGCGC
>JADFZP010000008.1 GCA_015232485.1 Alphaproteobacteria bacterium | reverse complement strand
AGGGCGGGCCAGTCGCGCAGGATTCGCACGCCATGCTCGCCGACCGTCTCGGCGAGCAGCAGCAGGCGGCGGGCCGCCAATTGGACGGGCGACGGGCGGATGCCCAGGGCCGCCTCGCAGGCGCCCAGGCCGGCTTGAAGCTGCGCGGTGCCGCACAGCGAGAACATCAGCGGCAGCAGGCGCAGGGCGTCGGCCATCGGTTTGCCGACCAGGGCGGAGGCGGCGTCGAGGGGGCGGTCGTTGGCGATGGTCACCGCTTCGATGCGGCCTTGGGTGATCCGCAGGCGGACGGTCAGGCCGCCCTCCAGCGCGGCCAAGCTCATGCGGCGGCGCCGGCCAGCACGTCGGCGAGCACCGCCAGCGCCTCCTCGGCTTGTTCGGCCGGCACCTTTTCGGCGGCGAAACCGCCGGCTTGGACCAGCACGTAATCGCCGGGCGCCACCTCCTCGTTCAGCAGCATCAGGCTGACCACGCGGGTTTCGCCGAAGCATTCGACGGTGGCGTTGCCGTTCTCGATGCTTTGGATGCGGGACGGGATGGCCATGCACATGGGTTCAGGCGCCCTTGGCGGTCGCGGTGAAGCCTTGGCCCTCGATCTCTTCGATGATCAGGGCGATCACCTCGTCGATCTTGGCCTCGACCTCGGGCGACAGGGCCATGTTGGTGCCCAGGGTGACCGGCTGCACGCCGACCAGGGCCAGCGAGACGGGTTGCTCGTCGGTCAGGATCAGCGTGGCCAGCACGTCGGACAGCCCGATTTGATGGGGCGACAGCTTGGTCTTGAAGAAGGCCGGCACCTCGTCGCCGGTCAGCTTGAACACCGTGCCGGGCGGGCGGTGGGCGCGCACCGCGTCGACCACCACCAGATGCCCGGCGCCCGCGATGTGGTCGAGCAGTTCCATCCCCATGGTGCCGCCGTCGATCACCTTGACCTCGGGCGGCAGGGTCCAGCGTTCGACCAGCGCGTCGACGGCGCGCACGCCAACCCCCTCGTCCGAAAGCAAGATGTTGCCGATACCAAGAACGACCACCTTCATCGGACCCCCGCGCGCCAGGAAAAAAGGAACCACGGAGAGTAGCCGCTCCGTGGTTCGTGGGTCAAAGAGCCTTCACCTGAACCACCGAATCATGTTCGAGATCGGTGACGTGGACCGCGCAGGCCAGACACGGGTCGAACGAGTGGACCGTGCGCAGGACCTCCAGCGGCAATTCGGGATCGGCCACCGGATTGTCCAGAAGCGCCGCCTCGTAGGGGCCGATGGCGTCGTCCTCGTTGCGCGGCGCGGCGTTCCAGGTGGTGGGCACCACCGCCTGATAGTTGGTGATCTTGCCGTCATTGATGACGCACCAATGCGACAGCACGCCCCGCGGCGCCTCGTGGAAGCCGACGCCCTGGATTTCGCCCTTGGGGAAGGTGGGCTTGTTGAAGGTCTTGACGTCGCCCTTGCCGATATTGTCGATCAGGGCCATCCAGTTCTTCTGCAAGACCTCGTGCAGCACCGCGCAGCGTACCGCGCGGGCGGCGTGGCGGCCGATCGTCGAATGCACGCCGGCCAGCGGGATCTTGGTGCCGGCCAAGCTGCCCGCCGTGTCGAGCACCAAGTTGAGATAGGTCAGGGTCGGCTGGTGGCCGGCCGCCGCCATCGCCAGCACGTTGGCCAGCGGCCCGACCTGCTGCGGCTTGCCGTAGAAGGTCGGCGACTTCACCCAGGAATACTTCTCGTCGTCCTTGAAGTCGGTGTATTGCGGCACCGTCTCGCCCTTGTAGGGGTGCAAGGCGCCCTTTCCACCCTGGTACCAGCTATGCTTGACGCTTTCGGCCACGCCGTCGCGGAAATAGGCGTCGTCGAAGCTTTTGATCGGCTTGTAGCCGGCGAGATCGCCCTTGGTGATCTGGCCGCCGGGCAGATCGAACACGGTGCCCTTCTCGTCGGTCGGGAAATCGGGCACCGACAGGTAGTCGGTGATGCCCGCGCCGTGGCCCAGCCAGTCGGCGTAAAAGGCGCCGATCGCCGAGACGTCGACCAGATAGACGTTGCGGATGAAATCGCCCAATTGGTCGATCATCTGCTTGATCATCATCAGGCGCTCGATCGACAGCACCGACTGGCTGTCGGTCGAGATCGGATTGGAGACGCCGCCCACCGCCATGTTCTGCACATGCGGGCTTTTCGAGCCCAGGATGCCGACGATCTTGTTGGCGTAGCGCTGCACCTCGAGGGCCTGGAGGTAATGCGCCACGGCCAGCAGGTTCACCTCGGGGGTCAGCTTCATCGCCGGATGGCCCCAATAGCCGTTGGCGAACACGCCAAGCTGCCCGGTGCCGACGAAGCCGGCCAAACGCTCCTTGACGGCGCGCATGGCGTGCTTCGAGTTGCCCGGCCAGGACGACAGCGTCTCGGCCAGCGCGGCGGTCTTGTCGGGATCGGCCTTCAGCGCCGAGACCACGTCCACCCAGTCGAGCGCCGACAGGTGATAGAAGTGCACGATATGATCATGGATGGCGTGCGCCGCCGAGATCATGTTGCGGATGTACTGGGCGTTCAGCGGCACCGGAAGCTGCAACGCGTTCTCGACCGCGCGCACCGAGGTGATGGCGTGGACGGTGGTGCAGACGCCGCAGATGCGCTGGGTGATGGCCCAGGCGTCGCGCGGATCGCGGCCGAGCAGGATCTGCTCGACGCCGCGCCACATCTGGCCCGAGGACCACGCCTTGGACACCTTGCCGTTGTTCACCTCGACGTCGATGCGCAGATGGCCTTCGATGCGGGTGATGGGATCGATGGTGATTCTGGTCACGGCGACTCTCCTTATTCAGCAGCGGCGGCCGCCGCGACGGCGGGCTCGGACTTGTTCGGATGCAGGACGGGCAGAACCCGGACGAGCACGATGTAGGCCAGCACCTCGAAGGCGATCAGGCCGATGGTGACCATCAGTTCGGGCAGCGACGGGAAGTAGGTCCAGCCGGCCCCCGTCTGATAGGCGACCAGGAAGCCGTCCATCCGGTACAGCCCGCCGCCCACCAGCATGGAGACGGCACCGATGAACAAACAGCGCGCCCGATTGCGCCGCGCCCCCTGGAGCAACACGAGCGGCAGGGCGAAGAAGGCGATTTCCAGCCAGAACATCAGCGACAGGAAACCGCTGGAGAACGCCAGCCCCAGCTTGCCCGACACCGCGAGGTCGCCGAAGCGGATCACCAGATACGCGGCCAGCAGCCCGTTCATCACCGAGGCGATGCCGGCCAACAGCCGCGTCTCGGATTTGAGCCGAAAGCCGCTGGTCGCCAGGGTGGATTCGAACACCACCACCGCGAAGCCCATGGCGATCGCCGAAAGCAGGAACAACAGCGGCAGCAGCGGCGTCTGCCACAGCGGATGGATCTGGTAACCGAACACCACCAAGAGCGAGCCCAGCGAGCTTTGATGCATCGAGGGCAGCAGCACGCCTAAGCCGATGAACGCGAACATCAGCCGCTCGACCAGGGTTTTCATGCCCTTCCAGCCGAAGCGGTCGAAGAAGGCCGGCGAGAACTCGACCCACATCACCATGATGTAAAGCGAGATGCAGACCGCCACCTCGAACATCACCGAGTCGGGGTGCGCGAGGCCCGGCGTGAAGATGTGGTAGAAATTCCAGTAGCGGCCAAGGTCGAACATCACCGACGCGCCGCCCAGCGTATAGCCGAACAGGCTGGCCAGCAGGGCCGGGCGCACCAGCGGGTGATAGCGCCCCTTGTTCAGGATGTAGACCAACAGCGCCATCGAATAGCCGCCGCAGGCCAAAGCCGTGCCGATCACCACGTCCCAGGCGATCCACACGCCCCAGGGGAAGCCGTCATTGATGTTGGTGACCGCCCCCAGGCCGAAGATGAACCGCTTGGCCAGGAAATAAACGGCGATCAGGGACAGAACCGCGCAGATCACGGTGACCGGAGTCACCAGACTGCCGCCCAGCGGAGCCGGCCGGTGAGGCGGGGAGAGGGGTTTCTGGATGCTCATGGCCCTCACTCCTCGTCCTGATGGTTCTTGCTGGCGCGCCAAGCCAGCGCCACCAGCCCGCCCAGCGCCACCACGGGGGCGATCAGCCCGCCATACAGGGTGTGCTGGATGGTCTCGGAGATGCTGGAATAGGAGCGTTCGGGCAGTTCGGGCATGCCCAGCGCGACGAAGGGAACGCCGGACAGCATCATCATCTGGGTGCCGCCCAATTCCTTCTCGCCATAGACATGGTTGACGTAGAGCGGCGCCTTCTTCTCGTGGGTATCGCCCGAGCCGACGCGTTGGCGCTCATAGGCCACCATCTCACCGGGCTTGGCGGCGCGGCGGCGGGCGATCTCGCCCTTGATCTGCTCGACGGTGCCGAACAGGGTGGCGCCCGTCGGGCATTTCTCGGCGCAGGCCGCGATCTTGCCCTCGGGCAGGCGGTGGCGGCACAGCTCGCATTTGCCGATCTTGGGCTTGGGCGTGTCGTACTGGAAGCGCGGCACGCCATAGGGACAGGCGGCGACGCAGTAACGGCAGCCGATGCAGCGGTCGGCGTCGTAGGAGACGATGCCGTTCTCGGCGTTCTTCTCCATCGCCGAGACCGGACAGGCCGACACGCAGGACGGATCGACGCAGTGCAGGCACGACCGCTTGACGAAGGCGTGGCCGTCCTTGAGCTGGTCTTTGTGCTCGCCGCTGCCGTCCTTGTACATCTTGATGACGTTGAAGGTGTAGGCCGAGATGTCGAGCGGCGTGTCCCACAGCTTCTCGTCGGTCGAGAAGACCGGCGACAGGTCGTTGGCCTCGCGGCATGCCACCACGCAGGCCTTGCAGCCGACGCACAGCGTCGCGTCGTACAGGAGACCGATCGCCTTGGGCGGCATCTCCAGATTGGGCCGCGCGAGCGCGGGGTCGGCCACGCCGGTTGTCGCCAGCACGGCGCCGCCCCCCGCGGCGGCCTTGAGGAAGTTGCGTCTCGATATGGTCATGGCGCGCCCCTATTCGTCGGCCTGATCCGGGTCGTCCCGCTTGCCCAGGTTGCGGGCGATGATGGCGCCCGCCCCGGCGGCCGCGCCGGCGATGCCGACCAGCGTCGCGGACGAGGCGAAGTCGGCGCCCATGCCCTGCTCCTCGACGATGCGGGGATAGCTGACGGGCGGCACCACGGTCTTGACGTCGGCCAGCTCGTGGATGCCCTTGGCGAAGCCGACGCCCTTCTCGGTGCAGCCGATGCAGGGATGGCCCGTTCCCACCGGCCACGAGCCCGAACCGACATCGCCGAACAGGATGCTGGGGCAGTTGGCGTAGGTCTCGGGGCCTTTGCAGCCCAGCTTGTAAAGGCAATAGCCCTTGCGGTGGCCGTCGTCGCCGAATTCCATGGCGAAGCGGCCGGCGTCGTAATGGGCGCGGCGCTCGCAATTCTCGTGGACCAGCCGGCCATAGGCGAATTTCGGCCGACCCAGATGGTCGACCTCGGGCAGCTTGGCGAAGGTCAGGAAATGCACGACCGTCGACAGGAAATTGTAGGGGTTGGGCGGGCAGCCGGGGATGGTGACGACCGGCTTGCCCAGCACCTCGGCCACGCCCGACGAGCCGGTCGGGTTGGGCTTGGTCGACGGCATGCCGCCCCACGAGGCGCACGAGCCGATGGCCACCACGGCGGCGGCGTCGGCCGCGCATTCCTTGAGAAGCTCCAGCGCCGTCTTGCCGCCGATCTTGCAGTAGATGCCGCCGTCCTTGGTCGGGATGGCGCCCTCGACGACCAGCAGGTACTTGCCCTTGTGCCGGGCCATCGCCGCGTGGCGCGCCGCCTCGGCCTGGTGCCCGGCCGCCGCGAACAGGCTTTCGTGGTAGTCGAGCGAGATGACCTCGAGGATCAGCTTCTCGATGGTCGGGTGCTCGGCGCGCAGCAGCGATTCCGTGCAGCCGGTGCATTCCTGGAAATGCAGCCAGATGACGCTGGGTCGCTCCTTGGTGGCGACCGCCTGGGCGATCGCCGCCTCGGCACCGGCCGGCAGCCCCATGGTGGCCGCCATCGCGGTACAGAACTGCAGGAAGTTGCGGCGCGACATGCCCAGCTTCCTCTCGATGACATCGAGGCCGGCGTCGTCCTCTCTCGCGCTGTCGTCGTACATGCTGAACCCCTTTCTGTCGCCCCGGCGGCGGCCGAGGGCCCCAAATTTCAAAACCAATGTGGCGGGATCGATGCGACTCCCTCCCGATGCGGCCGTTTGTCCGGCCACCTCATTTTGCCGTTCCATACGCAAACGGCATGCCGGGACTAGTCGAATGGCTAATTCGACGGGGATTCAACCGCTTGCGCGACAGCCTGAAATCACTCGAAATGCGGGGAGCCCATCCGACTGGAAGCGAAAGTTCCAGGCATGGACAATCGCCTTTCACACCTCGGGCGGGGCGACTTTCAGGGTGAGGCGGAACGCGCTGCCCTGGCCTTCGGCGCTTTCGACCCGAATGCGTCCGCCATGGCGTTCGACGATGCGTTTGCACACGGCGAGGCCGATGCCGGTGCCGCCATAGGCGTCGCGGGCATGCAGGCGCTGGAAGATGACGAAGATGCGCTCGTGGTATTGCGGGTCGATGCCGATGCCATTGTCCGATATCGCGAATCTCGCCTCGTCGCCGGTCACCTCGACCGTGATGCGAACGCTGGGCGCGACATCGGCCTTGCGGTATTTGACGGCGTTGCCGATCAGGTTCTGGAACAGGCTGACCAATTGGGACCGGTCGCCCAGCACGCGCGGCATTGGATCGGCTTCGATCACCGCGCCCGATTCCTCGATGGCGGTGCGCAGGTTGTCCGCGGCGTCGCGGATCACGGCGTCGATTTCGGTCGGACGCAATTCGCCGCCCTGGCTGTCGATCCGCGCGAAGACCAGCAGATCGCGGATCAAATGGCTCATGCGGTGGCTGCCGTCCACCGCGTAGGCGATGAACTCCCTGGCCTCGTCGGTCAGGGCTCCGGCATACCGCCGATCCAGCAATTGCAGGAAGTTCGAGACGGTGCGCAGCGGCTCCTGCAAATCATGCGAGGCGACATAGGCGAATTGCTGAAGGTCCTCGTTCGAGCGCTGAAGCTCGTCGGTGCGCCGGGCCAGCGCGCCTTCCAGGGCGCGGCGCTCGGTGACGTCTTCGAACGCCGAGATGAAATAGGCGGGTTGGCCATCATGGTCGCGGACCAGAGACACCGAGCTTAGGACGCGGATCTCGCGGCCGTCCTCGCGGACGCAGCGCATCTCGGCGCTGAACTGGCTGGCTTCGCCGCGCAGCAGCGAAGCCATGCGGGCGCGTTCGTCCAAGCGGTCGTCGGGGTGGATCAGGCTTGGCAGCGAACCGAATGCGGCTTTGGCGCTGCCGAACACCTCGCAAAGCTTGGCGTTGACGCTGAGAAAGCGGCCATCGAGGTCGATCTGCGCCAGACCGATGGCGGCCTGCTCGAACGTCACCTCCAGCATCGCCGAAGCGTCGCCGAGTTGGCGCTGAACATGCTTGATCGGCGTGATGTCGGTCTTGATGGCGACGTAGTTGACCGTCCTTCCATCGGCGTCCTTCAGCGGGGCGAGCACCGCGTCTTCCCAATAGACGGTGCCGTCCTTGCGCTTGTTGACCATTTCGCCGCGCCACGGCCGGCCGCCGGTCAGGTGGTCCCACAGCGCCCGATAGGTCTCGGGTGGAGTCTTCCCCGATTGCAGGATGCGTGGGTTCTTGCCCAGAACTTCGCGCTCGTCGTATCCGGTCGAGGTGGCGAAGGCCGGATTGTGGAAGACGATGTTGGCGTCCAGATCGGTCATGATGAATGACGCGGGAAGCTGGTCGATCGCTTGATGCAGCCGATAAAGATCGCGAACCGCGCGCTCCTCCTCGCGCGCCGTCTTCAGCCAGTGCGCGAGCAACAGCAGCATCAGCCCCGAGCCACCCAGCGCGACCAGACCGAACGGCCAAGCGTCGCCCGCCCATGTCTCGAAAATGGCGGCCCGGCGCATCCCGGTGACCAGGCGCAGCGGATACGAGCGGATCTGTTGCGAGGCCACCCAATGGGTTTCCCCCTGGAAAACGCGCAAACCCCTCCCGGCGAACCCCGCCAAGCTGACGCCCCTGAACGGCGGCAGGTCGCCGATAGTGGCGCCGATCGGGCCGGCGGCTTGCGACATCCAGGCGAGCACGCGGTCGTTTCGATCCAGCAGCGCGGCGAAATCCGGGCGGCCGGCCGCGTTCTCGTCGCCATCGGCCATCACGCCGCGGAGATCGACCACCGCGAGGACGGTGCCCGCGCCGAGACCGTTGGTGGCGAACAGCTTGCGGGCGACGCCGATCTGGCCGGCCATCCGGCCATGGGCGAAGACGTCGCGGGATTTCATCAAGGTGGCGAACCAAGGGTGGCTCAGCGGATCGGACACCGGGGCGCCGCCGGTGATGGACGGGCCGTCCATCGGCATGAAGACGAGGCTGACCAAGAACGGCGAGCGAACGAAGCGCCGTTTCAGGAAGCGCTTCACCTCCTCGTCGGACGGTGGGCTGTCGGCCCTCACCTCGAACAACTGGATGAAGTCGCTCAAGACCTCGTCGGTCAGGACCATCGACATTTCCAGCCGGGTCGCCAAGCCGTCCACCTCGCGGTTCATGCGGGCGACGACGCCGTTCTCATGCGACAGAAAGGTGTCGCGCGTCTTCCAGGCGAACAAGGTCCAGACCAGCGCCAGCGACACCACCACGACCATCGCCACCAACCGCCGATGCAGGGCGTGGGCGCGCGGCCAAAGGCGGTCGGGTCGCATGATCATGGCGCGGCCAGTGCGGATTTGGCGAGATCGACGACCTTCGGGTCGATGCCCAGATTGGCGATCATGGCGTCTTGGGATCGCATGGCGACCGCCCGCCACCGCGCGAGATCCCGCGCGGCGGGCGTGACGACCCCGACCCCGTGGCTTTCCAGCGTCAGCCTGGCGTCGGCCTGGGCGGAGGCGGCGTCCCGGCGCGACTGATCGACGATCGCCTCCCAGCTTTCACGGATCGCCGCCCGCAAATCGTCGGGCAGCCCATCCCAGAAGGATCGCGAGACGATCGGGACGTATTGGGCGAAGTACTCGCCGTCCTCGAAGGCCCAGCGAATGCCGCTGGTCCACAGCGCCGCGCTTTTGACCGTCTCGGCCGTGGTCAGCACGCCATCGACCTGCCTGTCGCGCAGGGCGGTGGGGAAATCCGGCCACGGGATCACGACCGGATGGGCGCCGAAGGCGCGCAGCCTTTCCAGGTTGATCGATCCGCCGGCCACCCGGATGCGCAGGCCCGCCAAATCCTCGTGACGGGTCACGCGCTTTTCCGAGAAATAGAGATGCGTCAACCCCAGATCGATCCACCGGCCAATCACCGTGGCGTCCAACGCCTCCTGGATTCGCGCGTCGATGTCACGGCCGACGGCGCCATCCCGCACCTTGTGGTGTTCGGCTTCGCTCAGGCCGTAGAACATCGGCAGCATGTAAAGGCCGATCTCGGGGACGAAGCGGTCGAGCTGCCACATGCCGGGCACCGCCATGTCGACTTTGCCGTCGGCCATGGCGCGGACCACGTCCTGGTCGCGGAACAGCCGCGCGCTGTGCTCGTATTCGACCTTCAACCGATCGCCGACCCGCGCCGTCAGCCGGTCGACGAAGTTTTGGACGGCGCCGGTCTGGACGTGCGACGCCGTGTTCTCGGTCGAGATGCGCAAGACCCAACTCTCGGCGAGAGCCGCGCCAGAAAAGCCGAGCGAAAGCGCCCAACCAAGCAAGACTCCGAACAGGCACTGGATCAATCGCCGCATGGCACGTCTGTTTCGTCGCGTTCGCAGCGTTCAACGATGCGCTCGGGCGTGCCGGTGTGGCAAGCATGCCGAGGAAAAATTCCTTGCCGCCTTGCCGGAACCGTAAGGATGGGCGCAAGATCGGGACAAGACCGAAGATGGCGCAACACGGGGAAGGGAACGCGATGCTGATCACTTGGACCGAAGACTACGCCACGGGGCACCGCGAGATCGATGCCGACCATCGCCGCATCGCCGATCTGGTCAACATGATGAATGATCGCATCCAGTCCGCGCCCGAAGCGATCGAGGAGGCGTTCCGCACCTTGGAAAGCTACGTCGTGACCCATTTCGAGCGCGAGGAGCGGCTGATGGCCGAATGGGCCTATCCCGGACTGGCCGAGCAGAAGACCGAACACGCCGCGCTGATCCGCGAACTCCAATCGATAGGCAAGACGCTCGGCCGCGACGAAATGGCCGTCTCGCGTCTGGTGATGTTTCTGGCGAAGTGGTGGGCCGCCCATATCGGGCGCAGCGACATGAAATACGTCCCCTACATCAAGACCAAGGGAAAATGAGCGGCGCGTGGTGGACCTACGTCATCGTCAACGCGCGTGACGTCGCCTATACGGGTTGCACGCGCGACTTGGCCCGCCGACTGGCCCAGCACAACGAGGGAACGGGGGCGCGATTCACCCGCGGCCGCGGACCGTGGACGCTGGCCCATGTCGAAGGCCCGTTCGACCACGGCGAGGCGCTGCGCCGCGAGGCGGAAATCAAGCGCGACGACGCCCTGAAACGGCGCATCAAGGAGGCGTATCGCGGCCAACCCGCCGATGTTCGCTGAACACGTCGCGCAGACGGCAGAACATCTTCAGCAGCGGTCGCGGCGGCGCCGGGGTGACCTGGGCGGCCCGCCACTCGGCCACCGCCAGGGCGGGATCGGTCTGGCCCGTGAGCACCGGCTCGATGCCGCGGGCGCGCATGCGGCTTAGGAAGCCCTCGCCGGCATGGCCGGCGATCACGGCGGCCACGCCGTCCAGCGGATGCGGGCCGTCATCCTTCCAGTGATGAAAGACCTGCTCCTTGGTCAGTTCCAGGCGCGCCGGCTGGGCGGCGCCCTCGTCGAACACCAGCCAGCGGCGCGCCTGCCCGGCATGGCCGGCGACGGTGACCCAATCGGTGGTGGCGACGGCGATCCTCATGGCGGCCTATTTTGCCAAAGT
The DNA here is from genome assembly GCA_015232485.1 of Alphaproteobacteria bacterium. Lineage (GTDB taxonomy): Bacteria > Pseudomonadota > Alphaproteobacteria > Rhodospirillales > Magnetospirillaceae > JADFZP01. The sequence continues at coordinate 10,252 of JADFZP010000008.1, read as the reverse complement.
CACGACGCCTCGCGCAATCCCCTCCGCCCGTCGCCGATCGCCTCGATCCCGGTGCGGACCTCGAGGTAGTCGACAAGGTCGCGCAAGGCCAGCACCCCCACCAGGCGCCCCACCGCGTCGGTGACGTAAAGCCGCCCCCGTCCGCCCTCGCGCATGCGGCCCAACGCCGTCGCGGCGTCCTCGTCCTGGCCGACCGTGTTGGCGTTGTCGCAGGGGGCCATCACCGCGCGCACCCGCCGCATCGGCCATTCCGTCCGTTCGAAATCGCGCAACGCGTCAAGCGACACGCAGCCGGTCAGCCGCCCGTCCTCGACCACCGGAAACGACTTGCGCCAATGGCGGTAGAAGTAGTCGTCGACCAGCGTCTGCAAGGTGGTCTGGGCCTCGACCGCCACCGGATCGCTTCGCATGAAGCGGCGCACCGGCTGGCCCGACAGCGCGCTGCGGGCCACCTGCTCGCGATAGCCGCCGATCGCCGCGGCGCGCACGAACAGGCCGATCAGGAACCACCACACCCCCACCACCACGGCGCCCTGAATCAGGCTGAACAGCCCCAGGGCCATCAGCAGGAAGGCGAACACGCTGCCGCCCGCGCTGGCCACGCGGGTCGCCCACAGCACGTCCTTGCGCCACGCCCACAGCGCCGAGCGCAGCACCCGCCCGCCATCGAGCGGGAAGGCCGGGATCATGTTGAAGATGGCGAGCGCCAGATTGATGAAGGCGAGATAGCCGACCACCGCCGCCACCGGCCCGGCGGGCAAGGCGCCCTCGCCCAGCCGGAACAGCGCGGCCAACCCCAGGCTGGTCAGCGGCCCGGCGATCGCCATCAGGAATTCCGCGCGGGGGCTGGGCGGCTCGCCGCCCATCTCGGCCACCCCGCCGAAGGCGAACAGCGTGATGCCGTGGATCGGCATGGCGTGGCGCCGGGCCACCAACGCGTGGGCGAATTCATGGACGACGATCGAGAAGGCCAGGCCGAGCAGCCCCAGCACGCCCATCCACCAATAGGCGGCCGTCGCCAGCCCCGGCGCCGCCTGGGGAAACCACCCGGCCGCCAGACTCCAGACGATCAGCACGGCGAGCAGCAGCCAACTGGCGTCGACCCGCACCTCGAAGCCCAGCAACCGGAACAGCGTGACACCTTGCCTGAACAATCGCTCGCTCCCCGTCAGGGGCGGGGGCCGGAATTGGCCCGCCGCATGGCCTCGATCACCTCGTCGTCGCCGACCTGGGCGAAGTCGCGATAGAACGAGCCCACCGCCTGGAAATCGTCGGGTTCGGCCAGGACGATCACTTGGCTGACCAAGGGGGTCAGCGCCGCCACCGTCTCGGGCGGGGCCACCGGCACGGCCAGCACCACGGCGCGCGGCCCTCCACGCAGCACGGCGCGCAGCACGGCGCGCATGGTCGCGCCGGTCGCCATGCCGTCGTCGATCACCACCACGTCGCGGCGATGCAGCGAAACCGGCGGACGGTCGCCCAGATAAAGACTGCGCATCCGCTCGATCTCCTCCATCCGGCGGGCGGTCTCGGCCGACAGCCAGGTCTCGGGAATGGCCGCGGCGCGGATCAGATCGTCATTCAGCACCACCTCGGCCGCTTCGCCGTTGGCGACCACGGCGCCGAGCGCCAGTTCCGGCTGCCACGGAGCGCCGATCTTGCGCACCAGCGCCAATTCGAGCGGGGCGCCCAACGCCTCGGCCACCTCGGCGGCCACCGGCACGCCGCCACGCGGCAAGGCGAGGATGACCGGATCGCGGCCCGCCAAGTGGGATAGGCGAGCCGCCAAGCGCCGTCCGGCATCGGTACGATCCTCGAACAAGATGGGCATCGGTCGACCCTCCTCGTTTGTCTGAACAGCGCATGCCGCCCGGTTGTTTCCGGGGGGTGAGCGCGCGGCTGGGAATTGCCGGCGTGGACGAACGGGTGCTCGCCGCCACGCCGTTTTGTGAGCTGGTCCATCTGGCGCGCGACCGCGCGGAGCCGGCGCCGCGCCTGCTGCTGGTGGCGCCGCTTTCGGGGCATCGGCCGGTGGTGCTCCGCGATTTGGCGCTGGGGCTGTTGCCGGCTCACGACCTGCATCTGCTGTGCTGGCGCGACGCCGCCGAAATTCCGCCCGAGGCCGGGCGTTTCACGCTTGACGAGAATGTCGGCCACATCCTGTCGGCGCTGGTCCGGCTCGGCGAGGGCGTCCATGTGCTTGGTGTCAGCCAGTCGCCGCTGCCCTGCCTGGCCGCCGCCGCCTTGGCCGCCGAGCGCGGCGTGGCGCCTTTGCCGGCCTCGCTGATCCTGATGGGCGGTCTGCTCGATCCGGCGCTGGGGCCGACGCCGATCGCCCGTCTGGCGACCGCCCTGCCGCGGGTGGCGCTGGAACGCATGCTGACCACCGCGCGCAATGGACGGCGGGTTTATCCCGCCACCGCGCAGGCGCTGGCCCTGACCCTTTATCTGCGCCGCCATCTGCTGCGCGGCGGCGAATTGCGGGGCAAGGTGCTGCGCGACGACGGGATCGAGCGGCGGCGCTTCCCGTTCCTGTCACTGTTCTACGCCCTGTCCGATCTGCCGGCCGAGTTGTTCCTGGATCTGATCGAAACCGTCTTCCACCACCGCCGCCTGCCCAATCGCACCCTGTTGTACGACAACCAGCCGGTGCGCCCCGAGGCGATCGGCCACACCGCGCTGATGACGGTCGAGGGTGGCCGAGACGACGTCTCGGGGCCGGGCCAGACCCACGTCGCGCAGTCCTGGTGCCCAGACGCCCCGGCCCGCCTAATCCTGACGGTGCCCGAAGCCGGCCATTTCGGCCTGTTCCACGGCCGCCCCTTCCGCCAGACGGTGCTGCCGGCGATCACCGCCTTCGTGCGGCCTTGATGGCGCGCACCAGGGCGTCGAGCTTCGGGGGAGACTCGGTCTCGCATTCCCACAGAACCAGCACCGTCCAGCCATCGGCGCCAAGCGCCGCCCGCACCTGGGCGTCGCGTTCCTGGTTGCGCCGCATCTTCTCGGTCCACCATTCGACGCGGGTCTTGGGGATGCGATGGCGGGGGCAGTCCTGGTGGCCGTGCCAGAAGCAGCCATGGACCAGAACCACGATCCGCCGCGAGCGAAACACGATGTCCGGGCACCCCGGCAACGTCTTGTCATGTAGCCGATAGCGCAAGCCGGCCGCCCAAAGCGCCCGGCGCACCCGCATTTCCGGCGCGGTATCCTTGCCGCGCACCCTGGACATGATTTCGGAACGCGTCAGGGGCGCCTTTCGGTTCCGGCCCGCCATCGGATCACCTGGGCAGGGCGATGGTGGCGCGCAGCCCTCCGGCCGGGCGGTTGGCGAGGGTCAAGGCGCCGCCATGCGCCTGGACGATCGACAGCGCGATCGCCAAGCCCAGCCCGATCCCGCCGGTCTCGCGGCTGCGCGACCCTTCCAGGCGGGTGAAGGGTTGCAGCACGCGTTCCCGCTCGGCCTCGGGAATGCCGGGGCCGTCGTCGTCGACCGAGATGGCCACCGTCGTCGCGGTGACCTCCAAGGCGATTCGGGCCGCGCCGCCGTATTTGATCGCGTTGTCGATCAGATTGGCCACCGCCCGGCGCAGCGCCTGGGTCTGGCAGGCCAAGGTCACCGGCGCGGCTTGCTCCATCGACACCTTCAGACCGGCGTCGGCCATGTCGTCCACCAGACTGGCGAGCAGGGCGGCCAGATCGACGGGGCGGCGCGGCTCGGGTTTGGCGTCGTCGCGGGCGAAGGACAGGGTGGCGCCCAGCATGGCGTCCATCTCGCCGATGGTGGCCAGCATGCGCTCGCGGTCCTCGCCCGCCTCGACGTTTTCGGCGCGCAGGCGCAGCAGGGTCAGCGGGGTGCGCAGATCGTGCGAGATGGCGGCCAGCATGGCGGTTCGGTTCTCGACCAGCCGCTTCAGGCGCTCCTGCATCTGGTTGAAGGCCTGCGCCGCCCGCCGCATCTCGACGGTGCCGATTTCGGCCAAGGGCTCAGCGTCCATGTCGCGGCCCAGCCGCTCGGCGGCCCGCGCCAAGCCGTCCAACGGCGCGGTCAACCGGCGCACCGCCCAGACCGAGACGATCAGCAGAACCAAGCCGGTGATCGCCATCGACAGCACGAATTGCCGCGAGACGGCCGGCGCGTCGTCGGGCAGCGCCGTGGCGAACACCAGCCAGCGACCATCGGGCAGCGCCACCGCCGCCCTTAAGCCCCGCCAATGCCTGGCGCCGCGAAAACCGGGATGCATCGGGCCGCGATGGCCGAAGCCCGGCTGCCCGGCCTCGCCCGTGGCGACCGCGACCTTGAGCCGCCGATCCGCCGTGGCCGGCAATTGGCGGGCGACGAAATCCTTGACCGCCTCGGAGACCGGGCCGCCCTCCTCCTCGGGTTCGAACGTGGGGGCGGCGCCGGCCAGGGCCACCCGGAAGGTCGGATCGTTGAGCCCCGCGACGATGCGCGGCCGCCAGTCGGGCGGAGCCTCCTCGATCAGGCGGGTGTTGTTGGCGATGCGCTGGGCGACCGCCAAACCGCCGACCGCGCGCACCGCCTGCTCGCGGTCGCTGCCATAGATCCAGGCGCCGATGCCGTGCGACAGCGCCAGCCCCAGCAGCAGGATCAACAGCGTCTGACCAAACAGGCTTCTCATTCCTCGGCCACCTGGGTGGTCAGCATGTAGCCGCCACCCCATACGGTCTTGATGATCTTGGGATCGCCTGGATCGCTTTCGATCTTCTTGCGCAGGCGGCTGACCTGGGTGTCGATGCTGCGATCCAGGGCGACCGCCGCCCGCCCGCGCGCCAGATCGAGAAGCTGCTCGCGCCCCAGCACCCGCTGCGGCCGTTGGACCAGCACCAGCAGCAAATCGTACTCGCCGGTGCTAAGCGGCACCGCCACGCCGTCGTCGCGCAGCAATTCGCGCGCCTCGGTATCCAGCACCCAGCGATCGAAACGATAGCGCCCGCCCTTGGGCCGCGCCTCGGGCACCCGCCCCCGGCGCAGCACCGCCCTGATCCGCGCGATCAGTTCGCGGCTGCCGAACGGCTTGGGGATGTAGTCGTCGGCGCCCATCTCCAGCCCGATCACCCGGTCGATCTCGTCGCCCTTGGCGGTCAGCATGATGATCGGAATGTTGGACTCGGCGCGCAGGGCGCGGCACAGCGACAGGCCGTCCTCGCCGGGCAGCATCAAATCGAGCAGGATCAGATCGATCCGGCCATCGGCCAACGCGCGCCGCATCGCCTTGCCATCGGCGGCGGCGCTGACGCGGAAGCCCTCCTTGACCAGCGCGCGGCCGACCAGATCGCGGACCTCGCGGTGATCGTCGACGATCAGGATGTGCGGTGTGGCGTCCATGGCGCGATTTTACGGCGGCCGGGCCGATGTCGCAGGCGGAAAATTGTCACCATTCGTGACGGGCGGCGGTTTTGACACATCCTGTCACAGATTGGAAAAACCTGGGTCACGGTTTGGGCGTCAAATCTCCTCTGTCAACTGATGGAGGTTCACATGCGCATTCGTTATCTCGCCGCGGTCCTGCTGACCGCCACCGTCCTGGGAGGCGCCGCCATCGCCGGCCCGCATGGCCATGGGATGGGCGGTCCGCCCAATGTCGAGGCGCTGGAAAGCGAACTGGGCATCACCCCCGACCAGAAGGCCGCCTGGAATCTCTATGCCGAGGTTCTGAAGCGGAACGCGACGTCCGCCCAGGCGATGCGCCAGGGCGTCGATCCCCGCGCCATGACGCCCGAGGACCGCGCCGCCTTCATGACCAAGATGATGGGCGTCCGCCAGCAGCATTTCGAGTCGGTCAAGGCGGCGGCCGAGGCCCTGCTGCCCTCGCTGAACGAGTTCCAGAAGGGCAAGGCCAGCGCGATGCTGCCGGGCTTGCGCTCCGGCATGCCCGGCATGATGGGCTGCCGCGGCCGCACATGAGGGTTGACCCGGAGGCCTCGCATTGCCATTACCGGAGTTCATTCCGGGAGGCCTCCGATGCCCACGCTCCGCGCCCTCGCCTTCGCGTTGCTCGCCCTGATCGGCCTGACCGGGCCGGTCGGGGCCAAGGACGAGTTGGTGATCGGCATCACGCAGTTTCCCTCGACGCTGCACCCGTCGATCGACAGCATGATGGCCAAGAGCTACGTGCTGGGCATGGCGCGGCGGCCCTTCACCGCCCATGACGCCCAGTGGCGGCTGGTCTGCATGCTGTGCGTCGAACTGCCCACCCTGGAAAACGGCCTCGCCAAGATCGAGGGCAAGGGCGTCGCCCTGACCTACGCCATCCAGCCCAAGGCGACCTGGGGCGACGGCACCCCGGTGACCAGCAAGGACGTGGTGTTCGCCTGGAAGGTCGGGCGCGAGCCGACCACCGGGCTGGCCAATCAAGAACTTTACACGCGGATCACGGCGATCGACGTGGTGGACGAGCGGACCTTCACCCTGCATGTCGACCGCCTGACCTTCGACTACAACGCGATCCATGATCTCGACGTGCTGCCGGCCCATCTCGAGGCCGAGGCCTTCGCCCGGCCGGCCGAGTACAACACCCGCACCACCTATCAGACCAACCCGACCCATCCCGGACTGTGGTTCGGGCCGTATCGCGTGGCCGAGGTGTCGCGCGGCTCGCATATCGTGCTGGAGCCCAACCCGACCTGGTGGGGCGCCAAACCCGCCTTTCGCCGCATCGTCGTCAAGGCGATCGAGAACACCCAGGCCATGGAGGCCAATCTGCTGTCCGGCTCGATCGACATGATCGCCGGCGAGCTGGGCCTTTCGGTGGAACAGGCGCTGGCCTTCGAGAAGCGCAACGGCGCCCGCTTCGCCGTCACCTACAAGCCGGCCCTGTTCTACGAGCACATCGATATGAACCTGTCCAATCCCGCGCTGGCCGATCGGCGGGTGCGCCAAGCGCTGCTGCTGGGGCTCGACCGCGAGACGATGACCCGCCAGCTTTTCGAGGGCCGCCAGCCGGTCGCCCACGGCATGCTGAGCCCGCTCGATTCCATGCACGCCGAGGTGACCCGCTGGCCGCACGATCCGGCGCGCGCCGCGGCGCTGCTGGACGAGGCCGGGTGGAAGGGCGCCCCACGCCGCAACGCCAAGGGCGAGCCGCTGGCGCTGGAACTCACCACCACGGCCGGCAACCGCACCCGCGAACTGGTCGAGCAGGTGCTGCAAAGCCAGTGGCGCAAGCTGGGCGTCGACATCCGCATCCGCAACGAGCCGGCCCGCGTGCTGTTCGGCGAGACCCTGCCGCGCCGCCGCCTGTCCGGCATGGCGCTGTACGCCTGGATCTCCAGCCCCGAGAACGTGCCGCGCAGCACCTTGCATTCCTCGATGATTCCCGCCGAATCGAATGGCTGGTCGGGCCAGAATACCGGCGGCTACGTCAATCCCGAGGTCGACCGCCTGATCGACGCCATCGAGATCGAGTTGGACGAGACCAAACGCCGCGCCCTGTGGCGCGACTTGCAGGAAATCTACGCCACCGAGCTGCCCGCCCTGCCGCTGTTCTGGCGGGCCGAGGCGCATGTCTTGCCGCTTTGGCTGAAGGGTGTCGCGCCCACCGGCCATCTTGGCCCCACCACGCTGTGGGTCGAGACTTGGCGGCCGGAGGGCTGACGCCTCATGCTGCGCCACCTCGCCGGTCGGATCGGCCAGTCGGCGGTGGTGCTGCTGATCATGTCGTTCGTGGTCTATGGGTTGATCGGCCTGATGCCGGGCGATCCGATCGACCTGATGATCTCGTCCAACCCCAAGCTGACCCCGGCCGACGCCGAACGCCTGCGCCACCTGTACGGCCTGGACCAACCGCTGCTCGGGCGCTGGTGGGCTTGGTTGGGCGCCGCGCTGTCGGGCGATTTCGGCCATTCGCGCCTATACGCGCGGCCGGTGCTGGAGGTGATGGCGGCACCGCTGGTCAACACGCTGCTGCTGATGGGCACCGCCCTGACCCTGTCCTTGGCCATCGCGCTGCCGCTGGGCGTGCTGGCCGGCACCCGGCCGGGGGGGTGGTTCGACCGCGCCGCCAATCTGCTGGCCTTCGCCGGGATTTCGATGCCGGTGTTCTGGCTGGGCCTGATGCTGATCGTGCTGTTCGCGGTGCGGCTGGGCTGGCTGCCCGCCTCGGGCGTCGAGACGGTGGGCGGCGGCGACCGCGCGCGACATATGGTCTTGCCGGTGCTCACCCTGGCGCTGGCGGGCATCGGTCAGCATTTGCGCTATATGCGCGCCGCGATGATCGAGACCCTGCGCCAGGACTGGATTCGCACCGCCCGCGCCAAGGGCCTGTCGTGGCGCCGCGTCGTGCTGCGCCACGCCCTGCGCCACGCCCTGACCCCCGTCGCCACCGTGGTGGCCCTGGAGGCCGGCGCCCTGTTCTCGGGCGCCCTGATCACCGAGACGGTGTTCGCTTGGCCGGGAATGGGCAAGCTGATCTACGATTCGGTGATGGGCAACGACTTCAACCTCGCCCTGGCCACCCTGCTGTTGGCCACGGCGGTGACTCTGGCCGCCAACGTCGCCGCCGATTTCGCCTACGCCGCCCTCGATCCGCGGATCACTTGGCGATGAGTCCCGGCCGCGCCGCCTTTTCCCGCTTTATGCGCAATCGCTTGGCGGTGGGATGCCTGATCCTGCTCGTTCTGCTGTGCCTGCTGGCGGCTGGCGCGCCGCTGATCGAGGCGATGCTGGGCATCGACCCCGAGGCGGTCGATTTGATGGCGCGGCTGGAGCCCGCCTCGGCCGCCCACCCGCTGGGCACCGACGAGTTGGGGCGCGACGTGCTGGCCCGCCTGCTGGAGGGCGGACGGGTGTCGCTGGCGGTCGGACTGGCCACCGCCCTGATCGCCGCCCTGGTGGGGACGCTGATCGGAGTGGCCGCCGGCTATGTGGGGGGCGCGCTGGACGCCTTGCTGATGCGCCTGACCGATGGGGTGATCGCCCTGCCGCTGCTGCCGCTGCTGATCGTTCTGGCCGCCGTCGATCCCGCCAAGCTGGGGCTGCCGGCCGAGATGGTCGGCTCGCCCTGGTTCGGTCTGGCGCGCATCGTGGCGATCATCGGGCTGGTCGGCTGGACCACGGTGGCGCGCCTGTCCCGCGCCGCCGCCTTGAGTCTGCGCGACCGCGATTTCGTGCGCGCCAGCCGCGCCACCGGGGCCGGTCCGCTGCGCATCATGCGCCGCCACATCCTGCCCAACGTGGTCTCGCCGGTGATCGTCGCCACCACCTTGAGCGTCGGCAACGTCATCTTGCTGGAAAGCGCGTTGAGCTTCCTTGGCCTGGGCATTCAGCCGCCGCTGCCAAGCTGGGGCAACATGCTGAGCGGAGCGCTGGAACTGATCCACGCCTCGCCGGCCCTGGCGGTGTGGCCGGGCGTGATGATCTTCCTGACCGTGCTGGCCTTCAACTTCCTGGGCGACGGCCTTCAGGACGCCTTTGAACCCAGGTCGCCTACAACGCGGCTTTGAGGCGCTCGGCCAGGGCGCCGATCGCCGTCCGGTCGCCGGGCGACAGCAGCCAGTTGATCGGCAACTGATCCCCCATCTTGCGCGGCAGGACGTGGATGTGGAAATGCGCCACCGATTGGGCGGCGCCCGGCCCGTTGGCCTGGATCAGGTTGATGCCGTCGGGCGCCAACACCTTCTCGACCGCGCCGGCCACCCGCCGCGCCATCAGGGCGGCGGCGGCCAGACCTTCGGGCGAGACTCCGTGCAGATCGGCGGCGTGCTCGGTCGAGACGACCAGCACATGGCCGGGACTGGCCGGATTGATGTCCATGAAGGCGAGCGCCCGGTCGTCGCGGGCGATCTCGAAGCACGGCGCCAAGCCGGCGACGATCTTGCAGAAGATGCAGGTCTCGATCATGGGCCCTCCAACAAAGCGGCCGACAAGGCGGCGAGACGACGAAATGGGGATTCTCCGGCGGCCAGGGAAAGAGGCCCTGCACGGCGCAGGCCCTCGCGGCCGAAACGCTCGCGCACCGCCTCCTCAAGCCAAAGCCGCGCCTGGGCCAGCCGCGCCGCGTCGAGCCGTCCATCCTGGCGCAGCCATTCGGCATGCTGGTCGAGCGCGGCGACAAGCTCGGCCACCCCCTCGCCGCCCATCGAGGATACCATCAGCACCGGCACGCGCCAGCCTTCCGGCCCCGCCTCGGCCAGGGACAGGGCGCCCAGCACGTCGGCCCGCGCCCGCGCCGCGGCCGAGCCCATGTCGGCCTTGGTCACCACCACGACCTGGGGCATCTCGACCATGCCGGCC
>JADFZP010000677.1 GCA_015232485.1 Alphaproteobacteria bacterium | reverse complement strand
CGTGGCCCGCCATGCTTATAGGTGGGCGCCGCGCGATTGGCAACGACCAAAGGTGTGCAAGCCGCGATCCCCGCTCCGTCCCACCGAGTTTCGTCGACGTCAAGGGCCTCCATGCCAGGGCACGCGACGTCATCTCACCCGGAACGAGATTTCTGCCTTACTCATCGCGCTTAACACGTTTATTCTGGCGCCGATCCGGACGGGAGCGGTTTCGCCGGATCCGATGTCGCTCGGGGGGATGATGGGAAGGCAAGGCAACCGGCCGGACAGACGCATAGTGCGCCACGGCACATATACCGAAGAGACCCTGAAGAAACTCGCCAAGCGCATCCACTACGTCGGCAGTGGCGTTCACAAGCTGTCGCCAGGCGATTATAATTTCACGCCGCCGTGCGACCCACGGCCTTCGAAGGACGTTTGCGATGGTGTTCGCAAAGTGCTGAAGGCCGAGGCGGCCCGGCTTTTCCATCGCGGCATCGAACTGGGTATGGTAAGTCTCTTTCCGATGGATGGGGTACCGAAATATGTCTGGTCGGTGGACGAAGATGGCAATGTCTACGAGGCCAAGACCAAAAAGGAACGGGAAGTCGAATATCACGGCTACCGTATCAGCGACGAATCGGACATGTGCCGGGAAGTCCTGAGGGAATGGAGGCAGCGGTGTCCGAAGCACTCCAGATAAGCCTGACGCCGGAGCGCCTTGACGAAGGTTCCGCCGAAGAGAGGGCCGCGTTCGGGCTGCTGTGCATCCAGGCCAATGGCGCCGCGCTCACCGAAGGGTTCGACTACTTCATCATGAACTACCGGCGCGGCCCGCTGGTTTCGGGGTACCACGCCGCGGAATGGCTGGCCTGGAACTGGTGGCGGTTGCGTTGGGAACCCCGGTCCCGGTCACCGGATTGGTGGCGCGCCCACAAGATGACGGCGATCGGCGAGGGCTATGTTTGGCCCAACCTGACCATCTTTTCCGATGGCCTGAGGACGGCGTTGTTGGCCGCGCCATCGTCACGCCCCGATGCCAAACCTTTTCGCTATACCGGAGCGAATCCCCGCGTCGTTCCGTCGACGGTCTTCGAACAGGCCGTCGACTCCTTCGTTCCTCAAATCCTGGCACGACTGAGGGACGCCGGGATCAAGGAATCGAACCTGCACACCCTATGGAACAATGTCCTTGACGAGCGTCACGACCCGACGGTCGCCCTGCGCCGTAAATTCGAGGCCCTGCTGGGGGTTGAGCCCGACGAGGCGGACACGGTGGTCGACCAGTTGACACGGGACGCCCAGGCGCTGGGACAGGATGCCATGGGCGAGGTTGCCGCCGATACCGACCTGGGGCGCACCGTCTCGACCGCATCGGATTTTCGCGCCATCGCCGAGCGGGAGGGCTATGACAGCCGATCGGGGGACATGGTCCGCCTGGAACGCGACGACCGCCCGCACCAGACCGGCCCGGAAACACCGGCATGGTTGGCGGGAACACGAGCCGCCAAAGCCCTGCGGCAACAGGAGGGGCTGGGCGACGGGTCCATCGAGAACGACCGGCTGGCACAGATGGTCGGTGTTCAAACCAGCGCCCTCGGCCGCGATGGCCGCACCGCCGATATGTCGTTCATTTTGGATGAAGGCCCCCGCCATCCGAGCCGGATCGTCCTGCGCTCCAAGTGGGATACTGGTCGGCGCTTCGAACTGGCGCGCCTGCTGGGCGACCGTCTGATGACGGCGGCCGGCAAGGGGCTCTTCCCGGCCACCCGGTCGCACACCTTTCGCCAGAAGGCTCAGCGGGCGTTCGCGGCGGAGTTCCTCGCTCCGTTCGACGAGGTGAACGCTAGGCTGGATGGGGACTTCTCCGAGGAAAGCCGGCAGGACGTGGCCGGCCAATTCGGCGTTTCCGAACTGGCGATCCGCACCCTGCTGGTCAATCACCGCCGGCTGGAACGCGATGAACTGGACGAGGATTTCGACGTCGCGGCGGCATAGCTCACAAATCACAAATCCCAGAAAAACGGCGCCACCAGCGTGAAGGTCAGCCACAACAATAAGGTGAGCGGCAGGCCCGAGCGAACGAAGTCGACGAATCGGTAATGCCCCGGTCCC
>JADFZP010000676.1 GCA_015232485.1 Alphaproteobacteria bacterium | reverse complement strand
TGGCGCGGATGTCGTAGGGATTGACGATCAGCGCCTCGAGCAGTTCGCGCGACGCACGCCGACATCGACAGGCCGGCGTGCATCGCCTGCCCCATGGCGCGGATGTCGTAGGGATTGACGATCAGCGCCTCGAGCAGTTCGCGCGACGCGCCCGCGAAGGTCGACAGCACCAGGACGCCGTCCTCGTCGTCGCGCGCCGCGACGAATTCCTTGGCCACCAGATTCATGCCGTCGTGAAGGCTGGAGAGACCAGGCAAAGATCGGCGGCGCGGAACAGGGTGAACACCTCTTCCGGTTCGTGGTGGCGCGGCACCAGGATGATCGGCGCCCAGCCGTCGCGACCGAACCGCGCGTTGACGGCCAGGGCGGCGGCCTCGGCCTCGAGCTGGGTTTCGCGATAGGCGAGAAGGCGGCCGCGGGTCGGGGCCGCGACCTGCAGCAAGGTGACCCGGCCGATCCACTCGGGGTGGTTTTCGAGCAGGCTTTCCATGGCGTGGAAGCGGTCGGCGATGCCCTTGGTGTAATCGAACCGCTCGACGCCGACCGCCAGCCGGGTGGTCGGGGCCAAGCCGAAACGGCGTCGCACCACATCGCGGCAGTCCTCGACCGAGGGCTGCGCGGCCAGCGCGGTCGGAGGCCATTCGATCGAGATGGGATAGGGCCGCACCAACGTCGTGCCGCTGCAGGCCCGTATGGTGCTGTGCTCGCGATCGATCTGGCATTCGAGGAAGCGGTCGACCGTCTCGAGGAAGTTCAGGCAGTGGAACTGGGTATGGAAGCCCAGGATCGAGCTGCCCAGCAGGCCGGACAGGATCTCGTCCTTCCAGGGGCAGATGCCGAACACCTCGGCGTTGGGCCACGGGATGTGCCAGAAAGTGATGATGGTGGCGTCGGGCAGGCGCTCGCGGACCATGCGGGGCAACAGGGCGAAATGGTAGTCCTGGATCAGCACGACCGGATTGGGGGTGCGGGCCTCGGCCACCACGGCGTCGGCGAACTTGCGGTTGACCGCGACGTATTGATCCCAGTCCGAGGCGCGGAAGGTCGGGCGCACGAAGGCGATATGGCACAGCGGCCACAGGCCCTCGTTGGCCAGGCCGTAGTAATAGCCGTCCTGCTCCTCGTCGGTCAGCCACAGGCGGCGCAGGGTGTAGGCCGGCGCGTCGGGAGGCACCGCCAAGCGGTCCTCGTCGTCCACCGTGAGATGATCGGCCGAGCCGCCGCCATGGGCGATCCAGGTTCCGCCGCAGGCGCGCATGATCGGCTCCAGCGCGGTGACCAAGCCGCTGGCCGGACGCTGCATGCCGATCGCGCCGTCGACCAGATTATGGATGTAGGGCTCGCGGTTCGAGACCACCATTACCTCGGCGCCGGGCAGTTCCTCGCGCAGCAACCCGCGCAGGCTGTCGGGGCTCCAATCGACGCGGATGGCGTCGGTCAGCGCCCGCGGCACGTCCAGTTCGCGCAGCATCTTGCGCATCTCGACGATCAGCGGGGCGACCTCGGGGGCCATCGCGGTGTCGCCGCCTTCCCCCCGGCCGCGCGGCGACAGTCCCTCGCGAACCGCCCGCACCCAACCGCGCAGGGTCAGTTGCGCGACCAGTACGGTGACGGTCGCCGCGCCCAGCCCAAGAAGGGCGAGAAAGCCGATCAGGTACGTCTCGGCGCTTGAACTGCGGCGCTTGATGAAGCTGAGATCGTGAAGGATGACCAGGGTTTCCGACGCGGCGTCGGTGCCCAGGCCGAACGCCGCCGCCAGCACCGGCCCGGCCTGCAACTGCTCGACCGCGAAGGCGTGCCCGCTGGCGGGCGGCGGCGTGGGGCAGTTCAGCGTCTCGGGCCACGCCGCCGAGCTTTGCCGCAACCGGCCCTCGCGCGAGCAGAGACCCAGGGCCAGCAGTCGTTCATCCTGGGCGATGCGCTTGAACAGCGCGGCGATTTCGTCATCGGCCTTGCGGTCCTTGCTCTTGGCCAGAAGGGCGACGGTGTCCTGGATCGAGTGGAACACCAGTTCGGAACGCATCTCGACATCGCTTCGGAACCAGCGTTCGATCAGGCTGCCGACCAGCGGCGCGGCGCCCCAGGCGACGGTTCCCAGCACGATCAGCAGC
>JADFZP010000675.1 GCA_015232485.1 Alphaproteobacteria bacterium | reverse complement strand
CCCACCACCGGCGGCTCGGGCGCCGTCTCGCCGCTGGGCACCGCCCACGCGCGGGCGGGCGGCTGACCGAGCATCGTGCGTCATATCCGACGCATGATGCGACCGGCGGCCATTGCGGCCGCGGCCAAGGGCGCCGGAGGCGCCCGCCCGGCGAGGGGCAAACAATAGGCGTGATGCTTTCGGCATCACGCTTCAGCGGCTCACCTGCTCCAAGGTTTCGCGCAGGCGGGCGGATTCCTGTTGGCGGCGCCACATGTCGGCGTAGCGGCCGTCGGCGTCCAGCAGTTCGGTATGACGGCCGCGCTCGACGATGCGGCCGGCGTCGAGCACGATGATCTGGTCGGCATGCACCACGGTCGACAGGCGGTGGGCGATGACCAGGGTGGTGCGGTTCTCCGAGACCTCGCGCAGGCTGTCCTGGATTTCCTTCTCGGTGTGGCTGTCCAGCGCCGAGGTGGCCTCGTCGAACAGCAGGATGCGGGGGCCCTTCAGGATGGTGCGGGCGATCGCCACGCGTTGCTTCTCACCGCCGGACAGCTTCAGGCCGCGCTCGCCGACGCGGGTCTGATAGCCCTCGGGCAGGGTGGTCACGAAATCGTGGATGCGGGCCAGCCGGGCGGCGCGCTCGACCTCTTCGGGGGGCGCGTCGGGGCGGCCATAGGCGATGTTGTACCAGATGGTGTCGTTGAACAGCACGGTGTCCTGCGGCACGATGCCGATGGCGGCGCGCAAGCTGGCTTGGCCGACCTCGCGCACGTCCTGGCCGTCGATCGTCACCCGTCCGCCATCGACGTCGTAGAAGCGGAACAACAGCCGCGAGATGGTCGACTTGCCGGCCCCCGAGGCGCCGACGATGGCCACCGTGCGGCCGGCCGGCACGGTGAACGAGACGTCGTGGAGGATCGGCCGCAACGGCCCATAGCCGAACGACACGCCCTCGAAGGCGACCGTGCCGCCATTGGCGTCCAGCGGCGGCGCGCCGGGGCGGTCGACGACGTCGGGATCGACGTCGCGCAAGGCGAACATCGCCTCCATGTCGGCCAGCGACTGCTTGATCTCGCGATAGACGAAACCCAGGAAATTGAGCGGCAGGTAAAGCTGGATCAGGTAGCTGTTGACCAGCACGAAGTCGCCGATCGTCATGACGCCGGCCACCACCCCTTGGGCGGCCATCAGCATCACCGCGACCAGCCCGACCGAAATCACCGCGCCCTGCCCGACATTGAGCATCGACAGCGTGGTCTTGCTGCGCACCGCCGCGTGCTCGTAGCGTTCGAGCGACTGGTCCAGGCGCGCCGCCTCGTGCGCCTCGTTGCCGAAATACTTCACCGTCTCGTAATTGAGCAGCGAATCGATGGCCCGCGTCGAGGCCTCGGCGTCGGTCTGGTTCATGGCGCGGCGGAATTTCAGCCGCCATTCGGTGACCGTCAGCGTCCAGGCGATGTAGGCCGAGATGGTGACCAGCGTCACCGCCGCGAAGCGCCAGTCGTAAAGCGCCCACAGGATGCCGCAGACCAGCAGGATCTCCAGAAGGGTCGGCAGGATGTTGAACAGCATGAAGTTCAGCAGGAACTCGATGCTTTTGGTGCCGCGCTCGATGGCCCGCGACAGCCCGCCGGTCTGGCGGTCGAGATGGAAGCGCAGGCTCAACCCGTGCAGATGGCGGAAGGTCTCCAGCGCCACCCGCCGGATGGCGCGCTGGCCCACCTTGACGAACACCGCGTCGCGCAACTCGCCGAAGCTTTGCGACAGCACCCGCGCCAAGCCATAGGCGAGCAGCAGCCCAAGCGGCACCGCCGCCGCCGCGCCGGTCACCCCCAGCGCGTCGACCGCGCCCTTCAGGAACAGCGGCACCACCACGTTGATGCCCTTGGCCGCCACCAGCAGCACCAGCGCCAGCACGACGCGGGCCCGCAATTCCAGCGAGTCCTTCGGCCACAGATAGGGCGCCAAGGTGCGCAGGGCGCGGAGATCGGCCCGCGCGCCACCCTGGCCGCGCTCGGCCAGAACGATCGGATCGCGGCGTCTCATCGGATGGTCATGGGGGATCGGGCGAGGGTCATGCCCTCAAGATAGGCGACCGGGCGGCGGGTGCAACGCTTTCGATGGGT
>JADFZP010000674.1:493-2114 GCA_015232485.1 Alphaproteobacteria bacterium | reverse complement strand
AGGATGCGGTAGGCCAGGGCGGCGGCGGCGCCCAGGCTGTCGGCGTAGCGGCAGCGGGTGATTGAGAAGCCGGCGGCGCGCAGCGCGGTGGTCAGCGAGCGGCGGTCATAGCGGCGCAGATGGCCGACCCGGTCGTCCATCCTGGTCCACAGGATCGACAGCGCCGGGACATAGATCATCAGCCGGCCGCCGGGCGACAGGACGCGGTGCAGTTCGCGCAGCGCGCCGACGTCGTCTTGGATGTGTTCCAGCACGTTCAGGCTATAGGCGTAGGCGATGCTGGCGCTGGGCAGCGCGGACAGGCTGGCGACCGGTTGTAGGCCATGGCCGGCGATCATGCCGCGCTGGTTGGCGTCGGGTTCGACGGCGGTCACGGGATGGCCCGCCTGGGCCAGCCGTCCGGCGAAGGTGCCGATGCCGGCGCCGAAATCCAGCAGCATCTCGCCGGGCACGGCGTGCCGGCGCACCAGCCGTTCCAGGAAGGCGTTGTAATTCTTGGCCTCGGCGAGCACCTCCAGCAGATCGGTGCCGGAATAGGCGGTGTGGGTCTCGTCCATCAGCGATGCTCCACGGCGCGGGCCAACGCGCAAAACTGTTCGACGTTCAGTTCCTCGGCCCGCGCGGTGGGGTCGATCCCGGTCTGGCCAAGCAGCGCCTCGGCGTCGCCCAGGCTTTTCAGGCTTTGGCGCAGCATCTTGCGGCGCTGGCCGAAGGCGGCGGCGGTGACCCGCTCCAGCACGTCGAAGCGGGCCGGGGCCAGCGGTTCGGGGCGCGGGTCCAGCCGCACCACCGTCGAGGTCACCTTGGGCGGCGGCACGAAGGCGCGGCGGTCGACGTTGAACAGCGGGCGCACCGCGCACAGCCACTGGGTGATGACCGATAGCCGGCCGTAATCGGGGGTGCGCGGCGCCGCCGCCAGCCGATCGACGACCTCCTTCTGGAACATCAGCGTCAGGCTTTCGAAGTCGCCGATATGGCGCAGCCATGCAAGCAGCAGCACGGTCGAGACGTTGTAGGGCAGATTGGCCACCACCCGGCGCGGCGCCTCGCCCAGGGTGTGGGTCTCGACCGCCAGCGCGTCGGCGGCCAGGATGGTCAGGCGGCCGGGATAGGCGGCGCCGATCTCGGTTTGGATGGCGATCGCCCGCTCGTCGCGCTCGATGGCGATCACCTGGGCGCCGGCCTCCAGCAGGGCGCGGGTCAGGCCGCCGGGGCCCGGCCCGATCTCGATGGTGGTGCCGCGCGCCAGATCGCCGGCGGCGCGGGCGATGCGGCCCGTGAGGTTCATGTCGAACAGGAAATGCTGGCCCAGCGCCTTGCGCGCCGTCAGCCCGTGGGCGGCGATCACCTCGCGCAGGGGCGGCAGGGGCTCGCTCACCCGGCGCGCCGCGTGGACATCGCGGCGGCCATCTCCAGCGCGGCGACCAGACTGGTCTCCAAGGCGCGCCCGGTGCCCGCCAAGTCGAACGCCGTGCCGTGGTCGGGCGAGGTGCGCACGAAGGGCAGCCCCAGCGTGACGTTCACCCCGCCATCGAAGTCGATGGTCTTGATCGGGATCAGCGCCTGATCGTGATACATGCACAGCGCCGCGTCGTAGCCTTGGCGGGCGCGGGCGTGGAAC
>JADFZP010000674.1:0-415 GCA_015232485.1 Alphaproteobacteria bacterium | reverse complement strand
CCATGGCGCCACCCTCGCCGGCATGCGGGTTCAGTCCGGCGACGGCGAGGCGCGGCGCATTGATGCCGAAATCGCTGCGCAAGGCGTTCGCGGTGATCCGCCCTTGGGTCACGATCTCGTCGGCGGTCAGCGCCGCGAAGACGTCGCGCAACGCGATGTGGATGGTCACCGGCACCACCCGCAAGCCGGGGCAGGCCAGCATCATCACCACCCGCTCGACGCCGGCCAGCGCGGCCAGATACTCGGTGTGGCCGGGAAAGCGGAAGCCGCCGCCGTACATCGCCTCCTTGTGGATCGGATTGGTCACCACGCCTTGCGCCTGTCCGGTCTGGCACAGGCGCGCCGCCTCGTCGATGGCGGCGGCCACGACCGGCGCGTTGGCCGGGTCGGGTCGGCCGGGCGCCACGGCGCGGGC
>JADFZP010000673.1 GCA_015232485.1 Alphaproteobacteria bacterium | reverse complement strand
CAGCGCATCCTCGGCGGTGACCCAGATGGCGATCTGGCCGCCGCAGGCGAGGCCCACCTCCCAGGCGTCGTGGTCGGCGACCCCGTAGGTCAGCAGCCGAGGCTGGCCGCCGGCCAGCACGTCCAGGGCCTCGTTGACCACGGCGGCCTCGACGCATCCGCCCGACACCGAGCCCGCGAAGGCGCCGGAATCCAATACCGCCAGCAGGCTGCCGGGCGGGCGCGGGGCCGAGCCCCAGGTCGACACCACGGTGGCCGTGGCGATGGCGCACCCCGCTTGGCGCCAGCGCGCGGCCTGGGCGAGGGCATCGTCCATCCCGTCTATTTCACCCGCCAATTGCCCTGGGCGTCCATCACCCAGGTGCCGGGCGGAGACTGCGTGACCAGCTTTTCACCGACGATCGCCTGCACGGCCTCGACCGGCGTGCCGTTGCGGCGGGCGATCTCTTGGTATTCGGCCATTCGGCGGGCGTTGATCGTGTCGATCAGCTCCTGGACCGCCGGCTCCGCCGGTTTGACCAGGGCGACCAGACCATCGGGACGTTCGCCCACCACGCCGGCCGCCTTCAGCGCGTCGATCGACTGGGCCAAGGCGGGCAGGGCGAGCAGCAACGTCAGGGCGACGACGGCGAGCCGGGCAGTGATACGCATGCCTTCCTCACAGTTCATTGCGGCCGGCCGTTCAGGCTAGAACAGGTCGGGGTTGCTCTTCAACAGGCTCTCGACGTCGCGTTCGACCTTGACCCGAACCTCCTGCTCAACCTTGATGTTCAGGTTGATGACGATCGGCTTGTCCGGGGGTTCGATACGGACGGTGGGCTGGCAGGCTACGAGCGCCGCGATCGCCGCGGCGGCTGGTAGGGAACGGGCGTGGCGCATGGTGGGTCTCATCGGTCCTCCCCGGCGCCGCGAAGGCGACCGCCGAAGGCGGACATTCTTTCGCGGATCCGCTCTGGAATTTGATATCCCGCGAGCGTCTGGTCGAGGATGCGATCTAATGCCCCGCTGATATTCAGGTTCAGCTCGATGGGGTAGCCGTCGTACAGATCGGGATTGAAGCCGGTTATTCGGAATTCCGCCTTGATCTCGCCGCCGGCCCGGCCGTTCAGCGTCATCGACAGACTGGAATAGTGGAAGTCGTCGAGCGCCTTCAAAAGGAGTTCCATCGATTGCCCACCCGACCGCAGGGTGGCCGGCGGCAGATCGGGGCGATAGCGCAGCCGGCCCGGCGCGGTCGCCGCCAGATAGCCGTGATCGACCGTCACCGCGCCTTCGACGATGCTCAACGGCACCCGTCCCGACAGGGTGCCGCTGGCGCTTAGGCCTTTGGTGCCGGCCATTTCGACCAGCTTGCCGACATCGACGCCGCTTACGTTGAGGGCGATCCTCTGCCGCTCGGCGGCGGGATCGAACACGGTCTCGCCCAGCATGACGCGACCACCGGCCAGTTTCAATTCGGCGCGCCCGATGGTCAGCCGCTTGCCCTCCAGACGGAAGATCACCACGCCGTCCTCGAGCGGCACCCCGGCGTCGATCAGGGCGACCGCCGCCAATTGCCCGATCGGCGTCGAAAACGGGACGATGCGCTCGATGGCCACCACGCTGTTGACCCGCTTCAAGGTGACGCCGTGCGTGGTGGCGGTCAGATCCTCGACCAGCAGATCCAGGTCGGGAGCCAAGCCAGAGTCCGACCACGACAGCGGCCCGGCCAGGGCGATCCGTCCTTCGACCTCGTCGAGATGGGCGGCCAGCAGCGGGAACAGATGGCGCGGCTGCAAGCCTTCGGGCGAGAAGGCGATCGGCTTGGCGACCACCCGGCCGCGCCCTTGCTGGGTGGCGGTGTCATGGCTGCCGCTGAAATCGAGCACCAGCCGGCGGGTGATGTCGGTCAGCGTGCCGGCGAAGGCCAGCGCGTCGCCCTCGCGCCGCACCCCGGCGGCGAGGCGCAATGGCACCACCGCCGGCTGGGCGGCGGTGTGGCGCAGCAAGGTCGACAAGGACAGGCGCGGCTGGTCCTCCTCGCCGGTCCAACTCGCGGCGATGTCGTCGGCCGACAGGTCGAGGCCGGGCAGGGCCAGCTTTCCGCCGCTCGCCGCGAAGCGCGGGCGGAACACGCC
>JADFZP010000672.1 GCA_015232485.1 Alphaproteobacteria bacterium | reverse complement strand
GGACGGTGACTGGATGCCCGTGTCAAGCACGGGCATGACGGTGAAGGGGCGGCGCGGGAACGGTGACACGTGGATGCCCGTGTCAAGCACGGGCATGACGGCGAAGGCTACGCCTCGACCGGCGCCCCGTCGATCACCAGCCCGCGTTGGTCGGCGGTGACCCGCACCGTGTCGCCGTCGCGGACGCGGCCCTCCAGGATCAGGCCGGCCAGCGGGTTTTGCAGGCTGCGCTGGATCACCCGCTTGAGCGGCCGGGCGCCGTAGACCGGATCGTAGCCGGCGTCGGCCAGCCAGCGCCGGGCCTCGTCGTCCAATTGGATGTCGATCTTGCGGTCGGCCAGCAGCTTGCGCAGGTGTCCCAACTGGATCACCACGATGCCGTCCATCTGGGCGCGGGTCAGGCGGTGGAACAGCAGGATCTCGTCCAAACGGTTCAGGAACTCCGGCCGGAAGGCTTGGCGCACCACCTCCATCACCTGGACGCGCATCTCGCTGGAATCGTGGCCCTCGGCCTGGGTGGCGAGGATTTCCGAGCCGAGATTCGAGGTCAGCACGATCATGGTGTTGCGGAAGTCGACGGTGCGGCCGTGGCCATCGGTCAGGCGGCCGTCGTCGAGCACCTGCAACAGCACGTTGAACACGTCGGGATGGGCCTTCTCGACCTCGTCGAACAGCACCACCTGATAGGGCCTACGGCGCACCGCCTCGGCCAGCGCCCCGCCCTCCTCGTAGCCGACATAGCCGGGAGGCGCGCCGATCAGCCGGGCGACGGCGTGCTTCTCCATGTATTCCGACATGTCGATGCGCAGCATCGCCGTCTCGTCGTCGAACAGGAATTCGGCCAAGGCCTTGGTCAGCTCGGTCTTGCCCACGCCGGTCGGCCCCAGGAACAGGAACGAGCCGATCGGCCGATTGGGGTCTTGCAAACCGGCGCGCGCCCGGCGCACCGCGTTGGCCACCGCGACCACCGCCTCGTCCTGGCCGATCACCCGGCGGCGCAGCGAATCCTCCATCTTCAAAAGCTTCTCGCGCTCGCCGGCCAGCATCTTGTCGACCGGAATGCCGGTCCAGCGCGACACCACCTGGGCGATGTTCTCCTCGGTCACCACCTCGCGCAGCATCCCGTGCTCGCGGTCGTCGGCCGAGGCCAGCTTGCGCTCGAGGTCGGGGATGGTGCCGTAGCGCAGTTCCGAGGCGCGCACATGATCCGAGTCGCGCATCGCCCGCTCGAATTCGATGCGCGCCTGATCAAGCTGTTCCTTGATCTTGGTGGCGTTGGCGAGTTCGTTCTTTTCGGCGCGCCAGCGTTCGGTCATCGCGAGGGCTTTTTCCTCAAGCTCGGCCAGTTCGTCCTCGAGCTTTTCCAGGCGGTCGCGCGACGCGGCGTCGGGCTCCTTCCGCAACGCCTCGCGCTCGATCTTGAGCTGCACGACGCGGCGGTCGAGTTCGTCCAGTTCCTCGGGCTTGGAATCGACCTCCATGCGCAGGCGGCTGGCCGCCTCGTCGACCAGATCGATCGCCTTGTCGGGCAGGAAGCGGTCGGTGATGTAGCGGTTCGACAGGGTCGCCGCCGCGACCAGCGAGGAATCCGAGATGCGCACGCCGTGATGCAGCTCGTACTTCTCCTTGATGCCGCGCAGGATCGAGATGGTGTCCTCGACGGTCGGCTGCGAGACGAACACCGGCTGGAAGCGGCGCGCCAGGGCGGCGTCCTTTTCGACGTGCTTGCGGTATTCGTCCAGCGTGGTGGCGCCGACGCAGTGCAACTCGCCGCGCGCCAGGGCCGGCTTCAGCAGGTTCGAGGCGTCCATGGCGCCCTCGGCCTTGCCCGCCCCCACCAGGGTGTGCATCTCGTCGATGAACAAGATGATCTCGCCCTGGGCGGCGATCACCTCGTTGAGCACCGCCTTCAAGCGCTCCTCGAATTCGCCGCGGAACTTGGCGCCGGCGATCAGGGCGCCCATGTCGAGCGCCATCAACGCCTTCGTCTTGAGGGATTCCGGCACGTCGCCATTGACGATGCGCAACGCCAGACCCTCGACGATCGCCGTCTTGCCGACCCCCGGCTCGCCGATCAGCACCGGGTTGTTCTTGGTGCGGCGCTGCAGCACCTGGA
>JADFZP010000671.1 GCA_015232485.1 Alphaproteobacteria bacterium | reverse complement strand
AGCACGGGCATGACGGCGAAGTGGTGGCGGCCCTTTTCACATCGGCGACAGGCCCAACCGGCCGAACAGGCTTTCGTCCCGTTCCGGCGCCGCGTTGGGCGCGGTCAGCAGTTTTTCGCCGCAGAACACCGAATTGGCGCCGGCCAGGAAGCACAGCGCCTGAAGCTCGTCGCTCATGCCCTGGCGGCCGGCCGACAGGCGGACCAGGCTGGCGGGCATCAGGATGCGCGCCGTGGCGATGGTGCGGACGAAGTCGAAGGGGTCGGGCCGTTCGGCCTCGGCCAGCGGGGTGCCGGGGATCGGGATCAGCAGGTTGATCGGCACGCTTTCCGGGTGCTTGGGCATGTTGGCCAGGGTCAGCAGCATACGGGCGCGGTCCAGGGCCTTCTCGCCCATGCCGACGATGCCGCCGCAGCACACCGACAATCCGGCCTCGCGCACATGGTCCAGCGTTTCCAGCCGGTCTTCGAAGCCGCGGGTCTTGACGATCGTCTCGTAATGCTCGGGCGAGGTGTCGATGTTGTGGTTGTAGTAGTCGAGACCGGCCTCCTTCAACTGGCGGGCCTGTTCGGCCGACAGCAGGCCCAGGCTGGCGCAGGTCTCCATGCCAACCCCCTTGACCCCCTCGATCATCGCCAGCACGGTGGGGAAATCATGCGCCGCCGGGCCGCGCCACGCGGCGCCCATGCAGAAGCGGCTGGCGCCGGTGGCGCGCGCTTGGCGGGCCGCCTCGACGACGGTCTCGACCTCCAGCAGGCGCTGCTTCTCCAGGCCGGTGTCGTGATGGGCGCTTTGCGGGCAATAGGCGCAGTCCTCGGGACAGGCGCCGGTCTTGATGCTGATCAGCCGCGAGACCTGCACCCGGTCGGCCGCGAAATGGGCGCGGTGGGTGACCTGGGCCTGGAACAGAAGGTCTGGAAAGGGCAACGCGAACAAGGCGCGCACCTCGTCCAGCGTCCAGTCGTGACGGATGCCGGGCATCGAGACCTCCTCGTTTGGGGAAGCCGCTCATAGCACCTTTGCATCGCCTCGGAAAAGCCTATAGAACGCGGAAGCCCTAGCAATTCGGATGCAGGATGCGGGACTTCGACCTGGCGTTGCGCGATCGGCTCGACACGCTCGACCGCCAGGGGCGGCGCCGCTTTTTGCGTCCGGTCGAGCGGCTGGACGGCCGCGTCGTGGTCGATGGCCGCGCGCTGATCGACTTCTCCTCGAATGACAGCTTGGGCCTCGCCGATCACCCCGACCTGAAACGCCGCGCCGGCCTTTGGGCCGAACGCTTCGGCGCCGGCTCGACCGCCTCGCGTCTGGTGTGCGGCGGGTCGTCCGCGGCGCACGCGCTGGAAGCGCGAGTCGCCGCGCTCAAGGGATTCGAGGCGGCGCTGATCCTCGCCTCGGGGTTCCAGGCCAATGGCTCGGTGCTGGCGGCGCTGCTCGATCGCCGGGTGGCGGGGGCCGAGCCGATGGTGTTCGCGGACCGCCTCGCCCATGCCAGCATGCATCACGGCATCGCGGCGGCGGGGCTGCGCCAGATCCGCTACCGCCACGCCGATCTCGACCACCTCGACGCCCTGCTTGAGGCGCGCCGGGGCCGCGCCGGGCTGCGGCTGATCGTCACCGAGACGGTGTTCTCGATGGATGGCGACGTCTCGGACGTGGCGGCGCTGGTCGCGCTGGCCCGCCGTCACGGCGCGCTGCTTTATCTCGACGAGGCGCACGCCACCGGCGTGATGGGGCCGGGCGGCGCCGGGCTGGGCGCCGGGGCCGACATCGTGATGGGCACCTTCGGCAAGGCGCTGGGCGGCTTCGGCGCCTATGTCGCGTGCTCGGCGTTGCTGCGCGACTGGCTGGTCAACGCCTGCGGCGGGCTGATCTATTCGACCGCCCCGCCGCCCGCCGTGCTGGGCGCCATCGAGGCGGCGCTCGACCTCTTGCCCGGATTGGAGCCCGAACGGGCCAAGGTCGCCGCGCTGGCCGAACGCCTGCGGAGCGCCCTGCGCGGCTTCGACACCGGCCGCTCGGCCAGCCATATCGTGCCGGTGATCCTGGGCGACGAGGCGCGCGCCCTGGACGTGGCGCGCGGCTTGGAGGCGCGGGGCTTTCTGGCCATCGCCATCCGCCCGCCGA
>JADFZP010000670.1 GCA_015232485.1 Alphaproteobacteria bacterium | reverse complement strand
GCGGGAGTATAGGGAGGCTCAACCCCCGGCGGCCACCCCGTTCCCGCGTTTCTTGGGGCGCCCAGTGTGGATACGCTGTTCGTCGACGAGGGCCGCCATTCCCCGCCGTTGACGCGGGCGCGGGGGCGTCCTAGGTTCCGGCTTCCCGAAACCAGCGAACTGATTGAAACGATGTCCGACCTGCGCGATCTCGCCCGTTCCGCCAATGCGTGGCCCCTTCAGGAGGCCGTCAAGCTTCTCGACGAGCGGCTGAAGGGCGAGAAACCGGCGAAGGGCTTCGTGCTGTTCGAGACGGGCTATGGGCCGTCCGGCCTGCCGCATATCGGCACCTTTGGCGAGGTGGTGCGCACCACCATGGTGCGCCGCGCGTTTGGGCTGCTGGCGCCCGAGATTCCGACCAAGTTGTTCGCCTTCTCGGACGACATGGACGGGCTGCGCAAGGTGCCCGACAACATCCCCAACAAGGAGATGGTGGGCCAGCATCTGGGCAAGCCGCTGACCTCGATCCCCGATCCGTTCGGCACGCATGAGAGCTTCGGCCACCACAACAACGCGCGGCTGCGCGCCTTCCTCGATTCGTTCGGCTTTGAATACGAGTTCCAGTCGGCCACCGAATGGTATCGCTCGGGCCGCTTCGATCAGGCGCTGCTTGGCGTTCTTGGCCATTACGACGCGGTGATCGCGGTGGTCCTGCCCACCCTGCGCGACGAGCGCCGCGCCACCTATTCGCCCTTCCTGCCGGTGTGCCCCAAGACCGGCCGGGTGTTGCAGGTGCCGGTGGTCGAGGCGCGGCCCGATTCGGGCACCATCGTCTATCGCGACGAGGACGGCGCGCTGGTCGAGACGCCGGTCACCGGCGGGCTGTGCAAGCTGCAATGGAAGGCCGACTGGGCGATGCGCTGGGTGGCCCTGGGCGTCGATTACGAGATGTCGGGCAAGGACCTGATCCCCTCGGTCGAACTGTCCTCGCGGATCGCCAAGGTGCTGGGCGGCCAGCCGCCGATGAACCTGACTTACGAGTTGTTCCTCGACGACAAGGGCCAGAAGATCTCGAAGTCGAAGGGCAACGGCCTGTCGGTCGACGAGTGGCTGCGTTACGCCCCCGCCGAAAGCTTGGCGCTGTTCATGTACCAGCAGCCGCGGCGCGCCAAGCGGCTGTTCTTCGACGTCATTCCCAAGACCGTCGACGACTACCTGACCCATCTCGGCAAATGGGCCGGACAGGATCAGGCGGCGCGGCTGGCCAGCCCGCTGTGGCACATCCATGGCGGCCAGCCGCCGGGCGAACAGCCGCCGCTCACCTATTCGATCCTGCTCAATCTGGCCAGCGTCTGCCACACCGAGGACCCTTCGGTGTTGTGGCACTTCATCGAACGCTACGCGCCGGGCGCCTCGCCGGCCACCCAGCCGATCCTTGACCGGCTGGTGGCCTATGCGCTGGCCTATTACCGCGACTTCGTGAAGCCGGCCAAAAGCTACCGCAAGGCTTCGCCGGACGAGGCGGCGGCGCTCGCCGATCTGCGCGCCGGGTTGGCCGGGCTGCCCGCCGGGGCGGATGCCGAGACGATCCAGAATCTGGTCTACGAGGTCGGCAAGCGCCACGCCTTCCCCGACCTCAAGGATTGGTTCAAGGCGCAGTACGAGATCCTGCTCGGCCAGGATCAGGGGCCGCGCATGGGCTCGTTCATCAAGCTGTATGGGGTGGCCGAGACGATCGCCCTGCTCGACCGCGCGGTGGCGGGAGAGGACATGGTCTGATGGCCGAATGCGGCTGCTCATGCGGGACCAAGGAGCCGGCGGTCGATCCGGCCTATCGCCGCGTGCTGTGGATCGTGTTGGCCATCAACGCCGCGATGTTCGGCATCGAGGGCGTGTCGGGGCTGATCGCCGGCTCGGTGGCGCTGCAAGGCGACTCGCTCGACTTCCTGGGCGACGCCGCCAATTACGGCATCGCCTTGATGGTGCTTGGCCGGGCGGTGGCGTGGCGGGCCGGCGCGGCGATGCTCAAGGGCCTGACCATGGCGGGGTTCGGGGCGGCGGTGCTGGCCTCGACGGCGTGGCGGGCGCTCCATCAAGGGGTGCCCGACGCCGCCTTGATGGCGCCGGTCGGCGCGCTGGCCCTGGCCGCCAA
>JADFZP010000669.1 GCA_015232485.1 Alphaproteobacteria bacterium | reverse complement strand
TGCCACGCTGATCCGCGTCATCGATCGGTAGAGCGGCGGCGCGCATCCGGGTCGTGCCGGATGCGCGTATACCCCTTGCTGGCGAACCCCCTCATAAAGTGGCGTTCCGCGACCAATTCAGGGGATGGCCATGAAGGACAGGAAATACCTCGTCTTCGGCGTGGTGGTGCTGTTGGGGCTGATCGCCGCCGGGGCCGCCTCGTGGCCGCTGGTCCGCGCGCTGTCGGCCGGCGACGATTCGGCGGTCGCCGAACGCGCGTCGAGCTATTCCGAATTGCGCCGCATGATCGAGGGGCGCGACGCCCGCGCCCTGGATTTCCGCGGCCGCGACGTGGCCGTGCTGGAAATGGCGGATGGCGCCAAGTGGCGCGCCATGCTCCCCGAGCAGGTCGGCGCCATGCTGGCGGTCGACGCCGCCGGGCGCGGCCTGGTGGTCGCCTTCGAATCCGAGGAATTCCTGCCCAGCGGCAACCTGACCGCCGAGACCCTGCTCGCCGTCTTGGGGAATCTGGCGATCTTCGCCTTGCTGGGGGCGATGTTCTATTTTTACATCTGGCGCGGCCCGATGAGCAACGGCCGCTCGCGCGCCAATCTCGCCAGCCCCGCGGAAAGCCTGGTGCGCTTCGCCGACGTGGCCGGCTGCGACGCCGAGAAGCAGGAGTTGGAGGAGGTGGTCGCCTTCCTGAAGGACCCCGACCGCTTCAGCCGGCTGGGCGGGCGGGTGCCGCCGGGCATCCTGATGTCGGGACCGCCGGGCACCGGCAAGACGCTGCTCGCCAAGGCGGTGGCCGGCGAGGCGGGCGTGCCGTTCTTCTCATGCTCGGGCTCGGACTTCGTCGAGATGTTCGTGGGGGTGGGCGCAGGGCGGGTGCGCTCGATGTTCGCCAAGGCGCGCAAGAAGGCGCCCTGCATCCTGTTCGTCGACGAGATCGACGCGGTCGGCCGCTCTCGCTCGTCCGGGATGGGCGGCGCCCACGAGGAGCGCGAACAGACCCTCAACCAGTTGCTGGTCGAGATGGACGGCTTCAAGCCCAACGAGGGCGTCATCGTGATCGCCGCCACCAACCGCCCCGAACTGCTGGACGAGGCGCTGACCCGCCCCGGCCGCTTCTCGCGCCATATCGTGCTGCAAGCCCCCGATCTGACCGGGCGCGGTAAGATCCTGGCGGTTCACGCCTCGAAGGTCACCCTGTCGGCCAGCGTCGAGCTGGCGCGGGTGGCGCGCGGCACGCCCGGCTTCTCGGGCGCCGACCTCGCCAATCTGGTCAACGAGGCGGCCATCCTGGCGGCGCGCGACGGCCGCGCGGCGGTCGGCATGCGCGAATTCGAACACGCCAAGGACCGCATCCTGATGGGCAACGAGCGGCGCATCCTGATGAACGAGGACGACCGCCGCCTGACCGCCTTCCACGAGGCCGGCCACGCCTTGGTCGCCCTGATGAGCCCCGCCTCGGACCCCATCCACAAGGTCACCATCGTGCCGCGCGGCCACGCCCTGGGCATGATGGTCCGCCTGCCGCTGCGCGACACCCCCGCCGTGCGCCGCTCGCGCCTTGAAGCCGACCTCGCCGTGGCGATGGGCGGCCGCGCCGCCGAGGAGTTGATGTGGGGTCACGCCGAAGTCAGCACCGGCGCGTCCGGCGACATCCTGATGGCCACCCGCCTGGCGCGGCGCATGGTCACCGAATGGGGCATGGGCGACAAGGTCGGCATGATCGCCCACGACATGAACGCCCCCGCCCACTCGGAAGCCACCGCCCGCGAGATCGACGCCGAGATCAAATCCCTGGTCGCCCGCGCCCGCGACCGCGCCTTAGAGATCCTGGAGGCCCACCGCCCCGACCTGCACCTGCTGGCCGAGACGCTGCTGGAAAAGGAAAGCCTGACCGGCGACGAGATCGACGCGCTGCTCGGCCCGGCCCGACGCGGCGCGCTGGCCGAGGTGGACTGCTCGGCGGCGTGAGGGTTGAGAAGCGGCCATCGCGGAGCTATATTGGCTTCAAATCGGAGCCGAAATGGAGCGCCGCGAATGCCCAGCAATCTGTCGATCAAAAATGCGCCCGACGACGTGGTGCGGCGGCTGAAGGAGCGCGCCGCCGCGCATCATCGCTCGCTGCAAGGCGAGTTGCTGGCCAT
>JADFZP010000668.1:1754-2143 GCA_015232485.1 Alphaproteobacteria bacterium | reverse complement strand
CCTTGTTTTTCAGGGACTTGCACACCGGCAGTCATCCCAGGGCCTCGGCCCTGGGCGCCATTGAGACGCGAGGACGACGAGTGTGACACCCATGCTTGCAACGAAGTCATCCCAGGGCCTCGGCCCTGGGCGCCATTGAGACTCCTCTTCTTTCCGGAGGTCTTCGCACACCTGCTTGGGTCATCCCAGGGCCTCGGCCCTGGGCGCCATTGAGACCTTCCGCACGTAGGTGGAACCCAGACTGGCGATGCCCGGTCATCCCAGGGCCTCGGTCCTGGGCGCCATTGAGACCGATGACGACGAGCAGCAGCGAGATACCACCACCCAAAAGGTCATCCCAGGGCCTCGGCCCTGGGCGCCATTGAGACTCGCGCACCAGCCGGACGGCG
>JADFZP010000668.1:0-1625 GCA_015232485.1 Alphaproteobacteria bacterium | reverse complement strand
GAGACAGACAGACCTTGTCCTTGGTGGACGCGCCGACGCACCGTCATCCCAGGGCCTCGGCCCTGGGCGCCATTGAGACCCGGACCCGTCAAGTCGGGAGACGCGATTTCCCGACCGGTCATCCCAGAGCCTCGCCCCCCAGGCGCCCATGGATTGGTCGGCGACGCGGATATTTCCGCGCGCCGTCACTCCCCTGTCAGTCCGTGTCGCGTTTGCGCGCGGTACCGCGGCGGATCGCGTCGACGGCGGCGTTGGCGGTGCCGATGTCCACCAAGCTGCTGCGCTGCAACGCATCGCCCAAAGCCCAGACGCGCGCCTCCATGCGGGTCAGGAAGTCGAGCCGGATGGACTCCGCCAACGACCGGCTCTCGCCTGCGGCATCGGACGAAGAGGTGCCGTTCGCGGGGGTGGGCGGCACGCTGTCGTCCAGGGCGCGGTCGAGATTGTCGATGGCGGCGCGATGGGCCGCCCGCATGGTCGCCATGGCGCCGGCCAAGGCGTCGCGGGCGATGGCGCGCGCCATCGACGAAGGCGATTCCTCCACGTCTCGCTGGCGCGGGGGGATGATCTGAAATTCGTCGTCGGTCATGGCGGACTCCTATTTGTTGGTGATTTCGGCGATATGGTCGGTGGCGCGGCCGGTGTGCGCATCGATCGCGGCCATGGCGCGCTGAACGGCGTTGGCGAGGCTGGCCATGTCCGAGCCGACGAAACTGGCGACCGCCTGTTTGGCCTCGGCCAACTCGCCGTCGGTGAGCATGCCCTTGGCGGCCAAGGCGTCCATTTGCCGCGTCATCTCGCTGCGCAGCGCGATCTGGTGGCTGAATCCTTCGATGTGAACGGCGCGAAGTTGCACGGTCGCCTGCTGATATCGCGCGATCATTTCGGTGGCGATGGCGGCGAAGGCCGGCGCAGCTTGGCACACCAGGGCGCCCTTGATCAGCGAGGCCTTCTGTTCGATCGCCTGCCGCGCGATGTCGCCGGCGACCTGCGCGCCATAGACCGCGACGTCGGCCGCCTCCTTGGCCTTGGCCCGCCGCTCGGCCATGTTGACCGAGACGCGGCCGAACAGGCCAAGCCCATCCTACAACTCGGCCGGGGCGGCGATCTTCATATCGACGCGATCCGGCAACGCGACACCGGGATTTCTGGTGAACAACATCGACGCCTCCTCTCAATGAGATTCCATGGGCGAGTCGGGTTTGGTTCAGTCGGGGACACCCCGACGTCCGTTTCGCCGTGTTCCAAAGATCGCGCGACAGGCGGACGGAGAAATCGACTCAATCTTGGATCGGCGGGTTCGGCCCGCCGCTCGCCTGTTTTGCGGGGATGAGGCGGGGGCAAAGCTCGTTTCAACGGAAGTCCCAGGGCGACACGGGTTTCGTCTCGACCGTCACCACGCGGCCCAGCACCAGTCGGACGATCAGCGTCTCGGACAGGCCGATCCGGAACGTCAGGACCTGAGTCTCGATGCCGACATATCGCCGGGTCTCGATCCAGGTCGGCTCCTTTCCGACTTTGGCGATGACCTCGTGGCGCGAGTCCCCCGTGACGGTGCGATCCGCCACGTCGTCCGCCACTTCAGCCGAAGCCGGAAGGGTGAAAGCCGCGAGCGCCGCCGAGAG
>JADFZP010000667.1 GCA_015232485.1 Alphaproteobacteria bacterium | reverse complement strand
CTGGGCAAGGGGCTCGACGCGCTTGGCGACATGCCGCCCGACGAGGCGGCCGATCTGCGCGCCAGCGTCGCCGAGGCATTGGCCGAGGCGCCCAGGCGGGTCGAGAAGGTGGTGGTGGTCCGCCATGCCGGCTTGCCCGAGATGGCTTGGACCGAGGGCCGCGACGTCTGGGCGCACGACCTGCTGGCCGAGGCCGAGACCGAGATCACGCGCGCCGCCGGGCTGGCCGACATGGACGCGCTGCGCGCGCTCGACGACCGCGCCCTGGCCGAGGCGCTGTGGAAATCCGAGCCCTGCTTGGCCCTCGACGCCGAGTTTCCGCTGTTCATCATCTACACCTCGGGCTCGACCGGAAAGCCCAAGGGGGTGGTCCACGTCCATGGCGGCTACGTCGTCGGACTGGCCCACACCATGACCGTGTCGTTCGACGCGCGGCCCGGTCGCGACGTGATCTTCGTGGTCGCCGATCCCGGCTGGATCACCGGGCAAAGCTATCTCATCACCGCCTCGCTGACCGCCCGGATCACCGGCATCGTCACCGAGGGCGCGCCGCTGTTCCCCAACGCCGGCCGCTTCGCCAGCATCGTCGAGCGCTACGGCGTGACCATCTTCAAGGCCGGCGTCACCTTCCTGAAGACCGTGATGACCCATCCCGAGAACCGCGCCGACGCGGCGCGCTTCTCGATGCGCTCGCTGCGCGTCGCCACCTTCTGCGCCGAGCCGACCAGCCCCGCCGTGCAGGCCTTCGGCATGGCGCTGATGACGCCGCAATACATCAACAGTTACTGGGCGACCGAGCATGGCGGCATCGTCTGGACGCACCCCTACGGCAACCCCGACCAGCGCCTCAAGGCCGACGCGCACACCTTCCCGCTGCCCTGGGTGATGGGCGACGTGTGGATCGGCGAGGGCGAGCCCGACGCGGACGGTCGCATCCGCTTCCGCCCCGCCGAGATCGAGGAGAAGGGCGAGATCGTGGTCACCGCCCCCTATCCCTATCTGGCGCGCACCATCTGGGGAGACGCCGCCCATGTCGGCGAACCCGGCTGGAAGGGCGACGCGGCGCGCTGGACCAAGACCTATTTCGGCCGCTTCCGCGACGAAGCCGGGCGGCCGGTCTGGGCCTATCTGCAAGGCGATTACGCGCGGCGCTGGGAGGACGGCGGCTTCAGCCTGCACGGCCGCTCGGACGACGTGATCAACGTCTCGGGCCACCGGCTGGGCACCGAGGAGATCGAAGGCGCCATCCTGCGCGACAAGCAGATCAATCCCGACAGCCCGGTCGGCAACGTCATCGTGGTCGGCGCGCCGCATCGCGACAAGGGGCTGACCCCGGTGGCCTTCGTGCTGCCCGCCCAGGGCCGCTCGCTGACCGGCGACGACGAGCGTCGCCTGAAGGAGTTGGTTCGCCAGGAAAAGGGCGCCGTCGCGGTGCCCGGCGACATCCTGACGGTGCCGGCCTTCCCCGAGACGCGCTCGGGCAAGTATATGCGGCGCTTCCTGACCGCCATGATGAACGACGAGGCGCTGGGCGACACCTCGACCCTGCGCAACCCCGATTGCCTGACCGAACTGGCCGAGCGCATCGACGGCTGGAAGCGCGGCCAGCTTCGCGCCGATTCGCAACGCCTGTTCGAGCGCCAGCGCTTCCTGACCATCCAATACGACCGTCTGGCCGAGGGCGTGCGGATGGCCACGGTGACCATCTCGAATCCGCCGGTCAACGCGCTGTCCGAACGGCTGCTCGACGAGCTTGACACGCTGGCCGGCCACATCGCCCGCCAGGACGACATCCGCGCGGTGGTCATCACCGGGGCGGGCGGCAAAAGCTTCGTGGCCGGCGCCGACATCCGCCAATTGCTCGACGAGGTGCGCGACGAGGCGCAGGCCCGCGCCCTGCCGGCCAAGGCGCACGCCGCCTTCGCGGCGATCGAGGCGCTCGACAAGCCGGTGATCGCCGCGATCCGCGGCGTGGCGCTGGGCGGCGGGTTGGAACTGGCGATGGCCTGCCACATGCGGATCGCCGATCCGCGCGCCTCGGTCGGCCAGCCCGAGATCAACCTGTTCCTGCCGCCCGGCTATGGCGGCACCCAGCGCTTGCCGCGGTTGCTCGGCGACCCGGCGCGGGCCTTGGAAATCCTGCT
>JADFZP010000666.1:505-2145 GCA_015232485.1 Alphaproteobacteria bacterium | reverse complement strand
GAACGGTTCCGAGTCTCCGCCCAATACAATACCGTCGAGGGGGCGCTGGTCACCACCTTCCGCAAGCCGGACGTGCTGGGCTATGGCCGCGACCTGTTCGGCGAGATTTCGGCGCGGCGCGAGGAGACCGACGGCTACGACTCGGCTCGCGCCCTGGTCACCGCCGGTCTGGATTACCGGATCAGCCGCATCTGGTCCGCCTCGGCCGCCCTGGCCTTGGAGCGCGAGCGGGTCGAAGAGGACGGCCGACGCGACGACTTCGCGCTGATCTCGCTGCCGCTGGAGGCGCGCCGCGACACCAGCG
This sequence comes from Alphaproteobacteria bacterium, assembly GCA_015232485.1. Lineage (GTDB taxonomy): Bacteria > Pseudomonadota > Alphaproteobacteria > Rhodospirillales > Magnetospirillaceae > JADFZP01. The sequence continues at coordinate 1,841 of JADFZP010000666.1, read as the reverse complement.
ACGATCTGCTCGATCCCACACGGGGCAGCCGCTTGACGGCGATCCTGCGCCCCTATGCCGACGTGATGGGCTCGAACCTCGCCTTCACGCGCACCGAATTGCACGACGCGGTCTATCTGCAAGTGCTTGACGAACCGCGTCTGGTGCTGGCCGGCTGGGCGCGGGCCGGGGTGATCCTTGGCGCCGACACCATGGATTTGCCTCCCGACAAGCGCTTCTACGCGGGGGGCGGCGGATCGGTGCGCGGCTATGGCTATCAGATGGCCGGGCCGCTCGACGCCCAGGGCGACCCGATCGGCGGGCGCTCGCTGCTGGCCGGCGGCGTCGAGGCGCGGGTGCGGGTCACCGAAACGATCGGCGTCGTCCCCTTCATCGAGGGCGGCAACGTCTGGGACGAACGCCTGCCGGACATCGCCGAGGGCCTGCTGTGGGGCGCCGGGTTGGGGGTGCGCTACGCCACGCCGATCGGGCCGGTGCGGGCCGATATCGCCGTTCCCTTGGAGCGGCGGCCGCAAGACGATTCATTCCAAGTCTATTTAAGTTTGGGCCAAGCGTTTTAAATAGATGGAATGAAATGGCTTCTCGCGGCGTTGATCGCCGTCGCGATTTCGGTTGGCGCTCTCCACGCGCCGCCCGTCGAGGGGTGGGCGGGGCGGTGGCTGGCCAAGGCGTTCGACCTGCGGGTTGAGGGCTTCACGTTGTCCTGGCCGTTCGATCCGGCGGCCCGCCGGCTGGCCCTGACCGACGCGCGGGGAGTTTGGCTGGAGGCCGAGGGCGTCGCCATCGACTGGTCGCCCGGCGCCCTGGCGCGCGGCCGGATCGAGGTGAACCGGCTGGCCGCCGACGAAATCCGTCTGCTCCGCATGCCCGAGGACGAGGCCGGATCGGCGGGCGGGGGCGGACCGCCGCTGCCGCTGGTCATCCATTCCATGGCCGGTCGCCTGGTGATGGCGCCGCCGATGGCGCCCCAGCCCCTGGCCATCGACATCGATGGCGCCCTGCGCCTGTCGCCCGACGAGGTCCACCTGACCCTCGACACGACGGGCGATCTGCGCGCCAGCGCCGCAGTCGGGCTGGTCGACGGCCGGCTGTCGGTAGACGTCGAGGCCACCGACCTGCCGGCCGGCGCGGTGGCCGGCATGATCGGCGTTCCCAGTTTGCCACCCGATCTGACGCTCGCCCTGGGTGGCGAGGGGCCGCGCGACGACTGGCGCGGCACGCTGCGGCTGGGGACGTGCCTCGACGCGGCCATCGCCCTCGATCCGATCGGGCGCAAGGCGGCGTGGCTCGACGGGACGGTCGATCCGCGTTGCGCCGGCTATGACGCGGCGCGGGG
>JADFZP010000666.1:0-428 GCA_015232485.1 Alphaproteobacteria bacterium | reverse complement strand
ACGGCCGATCTGGCGGCGAACGGCGAGACCTGGAGCGGCGCCGGCCGGGTCCGCGCCCTGGAGGTGGAGGAAAGCGGCCTCGATTTCGGCACGGTGCGCTGGGCGGGAGCCGCCCGGCCGGTGGATGACGGGGTCGCCATCCCCTGGCTGGCGATCGACAGCGGCGTCTCGCATCTGTGGCTGTCCGGCCGGCTGGGGCGCGACAGCCGCCTGTTGGCGCGGCTGCGTGGCGATCTGTCGCCCCTGCCGATGGTCTCGGGAAAGCTGGCCGCCGAATTCGACGTGACGGGCGACGCGTCGGCGCCCCGCCTGCGCATCGCCTTCGCCGGGCGGGCCTACGACTTCGCCAGCGGCGAGGAGCGGGTCGACGCGGCGCTGGGGCCGCGACCGCGCATGCGGGGGGTGGCGCTGCTGACCGGGGATCGGCT
>JADFZP010000665.1 GCA_015232485.1 Alphaproteobacteria bacterium | reverse complement strand
CGAGCGGCAGCAGCAGCCCCGCCCGGCAGTGGCGGCGCCACGCCCACAGGCCCAGCGGCCAAACCAGCAGGGCCAGGATGCTGGCGCCGCGATTGGTGTCAGTCAGCCACACCTGTGGACCGTGCAGGGCGCGGGTCAGCACGCCGTCGCCGCCCACGTCGATGGCGACCAGGGCGAGGGTCAGCCCGGTGCCTCCGGCCAGCGCGCCCAGGACGCGCCGCCGTCCCTCGTCTCCGGCGTCGTACAGGCTGGCGAGCAGCGTCAGGCCGGCCGCCGATTCGGCCAGGAAACGCAGGGCGCGGCCGGCGCTTTGGCCGGGCTCCAAGGCCCATAGGGCCGACCCCGTGGCAAGCAGGGCGAACAGCCCCAGCACGGCGGCCAGGGGAAGCGGCACGGGCGGCATGCGGCGCTCGACGCCCCAGCAGACCGCCAGGACCAGCGCGGTCACCGCCATCAGCGGGGCCAGCCCAAGCGGCACCTGGAAGGCGATCGGCGCCACCAGCAGGGCGGCGAGACTCAAGGCGTGAAGGCGGATCTGGGCGGGTCGCATCGCCAGACCATAGCGGAAAGTCATGGGCGGTAAAGCATCCGGTGCAGCAGCAGGGTGATCCCCACGGTGATCGCCCCGGCGAACGCCACGTCGCTGAGGAAATGTCCGCCTTGCGCGACCCGCACCATGCCGACCGCCAAGCCGAACAGCAAGGCGGCGACCATCGCGGCCGGGCGCCAGCGCGGCGGGGCGAGCAGCGCGAAGGCCACCACCCAAAAGCCCAAGGCGCCATGTCCCGAGGCGAACGAGCAGTTGCTGGCGCACTGATCGACCATCGCCAAGGCCGGCGAGAACAGCGCCTGGCCGCCGAATTCGACGATCTGCGACGGCCGCGCCCGACCCCAATGCTCCTTCAGCAGGCTGTTGACCACCAGCCCCGGCCCCAGGGCCAGCGACAGCGACACGAACCCCGCCTCGCGCCAGCCGATCCCCAGGAAGCGCTGGCCGAACACGCTGCCGGCGGCGGCCATCGCCAGCATGTAGGCGACGATGCCGAACAGCACCGCCGGCAACCCCTTGCGCACGAATTCGAACAGCGGCAGGAAGCGCAGCGGAAAGCCCTCGCCCGGCTCGTGGAACCAGCCCGACACCGCCAGATCGATGGCCGGAACGGCGACCAGCGGCACCAGCAGCAGGACCACCAAGACCCACGGGCGGCATGCCAGGGCGGCGATCCGGCATGGCGTCATGGCGCGTATCCTTGAAAGTCTTCCAGCAGCCAAGCGCGCAGCAGGATTTCGTAATCGGCGTGGATCGGCACGCGAATCTCGCCCAAGGGCGTGGCCTTGGCGAAGTGGGGCGCGACGTGTTCGGCGTCGGGGCCGACGGTGATCAGCACCACGTCGGCGCCCGGCTCGCGCAGGCTCATGGTCAGGTCGAAATGATCCGACAGCCGGCCGCCGGGATTCCATTTCAGCGCGTCGAAGGGATGCGGCGTCACGTAATAAAGCAGGGTGGCCAGCAGCTTGCGCTCATCGACCAGCAGCCGCGCGCCGGGATGGGCGGCCAGCATGCGGCCGACCTCGGCGCCGGCCCGGTCCCAGCCGCGCACCCGCTTCAGGACGTCGTAGCGCTGGGTCTCGCCCAAACCGACGGCGGCCCGCGCCGCGTCGAAATCGTACAGCACGGCGGCCGCCACCAGATGCAGGGCCAGCGAGGCGCGCAGCAGGACAAGCCCGCGCGGCCGCTCGGCCGCCCATCCGGCGACCAGCAGAACCCCGGCCGGATAGGCCGCCGCCGCCCAATTGGCGTTGGCCCGCGACAGGAAGGCCTGCACCGCGAAAAAGGCGAGGATCGGCGCCGAGAAGCACAGCGTCAGCCGCACCTTCTCGTCGCGCGGCGCCTTCAGGAACAGAAACAGCAGCAGCCCGAAGGTCAGCGGGCCGAACACCGCGAATTGCCCGCCGACGAACTCGGCCAGCTTGTCCGGATTGAACAGCGCGCCCTTCAGATTGGCGTTGTCGCGGGTGTGCAGATAGCTGACGAAGCCGTTGGCGGCGTTCCAGGCGAGGTTGGGCAGGGCGAACAGCGCGGCCGGCCCCACCACGGCGGCCAGCCGCCACGAAACGACCGGCCGCCGCGACCACGCCAGGAACAGCACC
>JADFZP010000664.1 GCA_015232485.1 Alphaproteobacteria bacterium | reverse complement strand
CCCAGGTGGCGATGTTCTTCACCGGATCGATCGGCCTGCGGGGATTGGCCAAGCAGCACGGGATCAACGCCAACCACCTTTCCGACACCATCGTGAAGGTCCTGCCCCCCTTGCCGCGCGACGAGGCGGAACTCTGCCTGCGCGCCTTGATGGCCGGCGCCGATTGCGACTGGCCGCCTGAAATGGTCGATGCCGTTCTCGACCGGATGCCCGATTTCCACCTGGGCATCATGCAATACGCCTTCGGCGAACTGTCCGCCGCGCGGGTCACCTCGATCGAAGCGGTCGAGACCGTGTTCGAGGAGCGGGTCCGACCCGGCATCGAATTCGATTTCCACGCCCAGTTCTCAGAGCGGCTGAGCCGTCGCGATGGCGACTTGCGGCGCCGCTTGCGGCGGGCGCTGGCGCTGGTGGGCGACCGGCCCGGCGGGATCGGCATCGACGATTTCGGGCGCGCCTTCATCACCAGCGATCCCGCCGACGAGATCGAGGACACGATCGAAATCCTGGTCGAGGACGGGTTCATCCACTGGAATTCAGGCACCCGAATGCTGCGGCTGTCGGATGGTCTGGTGCGCGCTTGGTGGAAGACGCGGCCCAGAATTCCCGTGGCGGCCTGATCCGATGTCGCCGCTCCGCCGCTTCAATCCCGCCCAACTCTCGGACGACCTCGCCGAAAGCCTCGCCACCGGCCGCGAGGCCGTATTGGCCGATCTGCTGCGCCACGTCGAGAACAACCGCGACAGCCGGCCGATGCAGCACGTGCAACTCGTCGCGCCGCGCGGCTTCGGCAAATCGTTCCTGATGAAGCTGCTGGGCATCGAGCTGCGCCGACGGCCGGGACTCCTGGTGGTCACCCTGCCCGAGGAACAGCGCAACATCCGCAAGCCCTTCCTGCTGCTCGACGAAATCCGTCGTCTGCTGGAAGGCCGCCCGCCCGCCGACGTGGTGGTGCGGTGGAGCGCCGAGGACGAGGCCTGGGACATCGCCGCGGCGGCCCTCGATTCGGCGATCGCCGAGCGCTGTCCGGGCGGGTTCCTGGTCGCCATCGTCGAGAATTTCGATCACCTGTTGGCCACCGCCTTTCGCGACGACAAGGCGCAGATGCGGCTGCGCGGCCTGCTGGCCCGCGAGAACGGGCGCCTGATGCTGGTCGCCACCGCCCCGCGCACCCCCGATTCCGACTATTCCCGGCCGCTGTTCAAGGCGTTCGCCCGATTGCGCCTGCGCCCCTGGACCGAGGACGACGCGCTCGCCTTCTTCGACCGCGTGCGTCAGAGCGCGGGCGAGCCGCCGTTCGGCGAGGACGAACGCGCCCGGGCGCGCTCCATCGCGCTGTTCGCGGGTGGTTCGCCGCGCATCGCCACGGTGCTCTACGAGGTTCTCCAGACCCGCGACGCGATCTCGGCGGCGGCGCTTGACAAGCTGGTGGACGAGCTGAGCGACTATTACCGCAATCGCATCGATTCGCTCAGCCCGCGCGCCCAGGACGTGCTCGACACCCTGCTGCGGATCGGCGAGCCGAAATCGCAGACCGAGGTCGCGGCGGCGATGGGCGAATCCCAAAGCCGGGTGGCCGAGGTGTTCCGTGAATTGCTGGCCGACGAAATCCTGACCGGCGTGCCGGCCACCCGCTCGCGCGCCACCCTCTACCGCGTCACCGACCGGCTGATGGTGCATTTCTACCGCACCCGCCTCCTCCATGTCGGCGCCAGTTCGCTGGAAGCCATCGCCGATTTCCTGGCGGCCTTCTTCTCGGCCGAGGAACAACGCCGCGAGGCCGCGCGCCTGCGGGCGGCGAACCGCGCCGAGGAAGCCGCCGTGTTCGAGAACCTGCTCGCGGGGAAGGTCGCGCCGCCCTGGTGGATGCCCCGGCCGGACGCCGAGGCGAGCCCGGCGGGAGGGGCTCCGCCATCCGCCACACCGGACGGCGATCCCGAGTTTGCCGCCCTTCTGGATAAAGCGGCCGAGCTTGGCAAACGAGGGGAGCACGATGCCGCGATCACGGCGTCCCGCCGCGCCTTCGCTCGCGCCGAGGCGCCTGGCGGCGTCGCCGGACAGGCCAAGGCGCCGCGGGGTTGGTGGGCCCACGCGCGAAAGGGCGAGCACGACGCCGCGATCGAGACCCTCCGCGCCGCGATCGGGCGCGCC
>JADFZP010000663.1 GCA_015232485.1 Alphaproteobacteria bacterium | reverse complement strand
TGTTGATCGAGGGCCGGCCGACCGCCGATCTGTCGTCCGACGACATGGCGGCGCTGCGCCTGGAGAAGCTGGGCTTCGTCTTCCAGTTTCATTTTCTGCTGCCCGAATTCACCGCCTTGGGCAATGTGCTGATCCCCATGCGGCGGCGCGCCACCCTGCCCGAGCCCGCCATGCGCGCCCGCGCCGAGGCGTTGCTCGACGGGTTGGGCCTGGCCGAGCACCGCGACAAGCGGCCCGACCAGCTTTCCGGCGGCCAACGCCAGCGGGTCGCCATCGCCCGCGCCCTGGCCAACGATCCGGCCATCCTGCTGGCCGACGAGCCGACCGGCAATCTGGACACCGCCAGCGCCCGAACGGTGTTCGAGACCTTCCGCGCCCTGGCCCACGACCAGGGCCGCACCGTGTTGACCGTCACCCACGATCCGACGCTGGCCGCCATGGCCGATCGGCGCATCACTTTGGTGGATGGCCGCCTCTCACGAGGTGCATGACGCTCTTCCTCGACCTGGGTAGGACCACGGGCTATTCTGCAGTGCGGAAACGGCCAGGCGGACCCATGACGAGCAGCCACACTTTCCACAAGATTTTGCCTTACGACCCCAATGTGTTGTTCGACCTCGTCGCCGATGTCGAGCACTACCCGCAATTCGTGCCCGGCTGGGTGGCGGCGCGGGTGGTCGGGCGCCAGGGCGATATCTACGAAACCGACCAGGTGGTGCGGATCGGCGGCCTGAGCCAGCGCTTCCGCTCGCACACCACATTGGACCGGCCGCGCCTGATCGAGATCCGCTCGGACCCCGGCGAGGCGGTGGATTTCCACATCGTCTGGACCTTCGAACAGTTGCCCGAGCACCATTGCGACGCCGGCGTGCTGGTCGAGGTCAACATGCGTTTGGGCATTCTCGACCGCATCGCGCGCAGCTTTTCGCGCCAAGCCCTGAAATCCATGGTCGACGCGTTCGAGCGGCGCGCCACCCACCAAACCAGCGCGGCATCATGAGCGACGCGATCCCCGACTATCTAAGCAGCACCTATCGCTGGGCCTATCTCGACCCCGGCAATCAGCGGCTGCTCGATCACTCGCTGGTGGTCGACGCCATCCTGTGGGGCAACAGCGGCCGGCTGATCCGCTGGGCGCTGGACGAGGTGCCGCGCGGCGGCCGGGTGTTGCAGACCGCCTGCGTCTACGGCCCCTTCTCGACCCTGCTGGCCGAGCGGGTCGGCCCGCAAGGCGAGTTGGTGGTGCTGGACATCGCCCCCAACCAGATCGCCGCCGTCGAGACCAAGCTGGCGCCCTATCCGCACGCCTCGACGCGCCTCGCCGACGCCGCCCGCCAACCGCCCGACCGCTTCGACGCGGTGGTCTGCTTCTTCCTGCTGCACGAGGTGCCGCTGGACTACAAGCGCCGCATCGTCGACGGCCTGCTGGCCTGCCTCAATCCCGGCGGGCGCGTGGTGTTCGTCGACTACCACCGCCCCGCCCCGCTGCACCCGCTGAAGCCGCTGATGAGCTGGGTCTACGACCGCCTGGAACCCTTCGCCAAGGAATTGTGGAGCCAAGAGATCGAAGCCCTCGCCACCCGGCCGGAGGACTTCGCGTGGAGCAAACAGACGCGCTTCGGCCGGCTGTACCAAAAGGTGGTCGCGCGGCGGCGGTGACTCGGTTCCGGCGGTGGGTCAGCGCCGCCCCAGCATGCCGTTCCACAACATCGCGATGGTCGCTTGCGGCGCGGCGCGCGCCACCTGGAACGGCTCGGGCCCGGCGATCAGGCGGCCGGCCGGGTCGAGACGGGCGCGGATGCCCCAGAATCCGGTGCCGCTCTCGCCGGGCAGTCCATAGCGGTAGTCGGTCGCCTCGACGATTAGCGTGCCGTCGCCATCCGGCGCCGTGCGCCAGAACACCCGGCCATTGGCGAACCACTCGAACAGCGCCGCTTCGGGCGTCGCCGCCACCGTCGCCACCGGCGGCCCATCCGCCGGGCGCATCGGCCGCCACGCGATCGGCCGCTCGTCGAGGGCGGAATGGAAGCCGATCAGGATTTGGCCATCGGGCAGGCGCGCCACCACGCGCCGCCACAGGGGCTGGAGCAGGGTCGGCCACGAATCGACCACCACCGGCGGCGCGCCGCCTGCGCCCAAGCCGCGCGCAGCC
>JADFZP010000662.1 GCA_015232485.1 Alphaproteobacteria bacterium | reverse complement strand
TGCCGCCGCCGAGCGCGAGGCGGCGGGCGGCGACGTGCTGCATCTCGAAGTCGGCCAGCCCTCGACCGGCGCGCCGGCCCGCGTGGTGGCCGCCGCCAAGGCCGCCTTGGAGTCGGGGAAGGCGCTGGGCTACACCCTGGCGCTGGGACAAGAGCGGCTGCGCGAGCGCATCGCCCGGCACTACGCCGACGAATACGGCGCCCATGTCGACGCCGCCCGCGTGGTGGTGACGATCGGCTCGTCGGGCGCCTTCGTGCTGGCCTTCCTGGCCGCCTTCGAGGCGGGCGACCGGGTGGCCCTGGCGGCGCCCGGCTATCCCGCCTATCGCAACATCCTGCAAGCGCTGGGCGTCGAGGTGGTGTCGCTGCCGGTCGGCCCCGAGACCCGGTTCCAGCCCAGCCCGGCGATGATCGAGGCGCTGGACGCGCCGCTCGACGGGCTGATCCTCGCCAGTCCGTCCAATCCGACCGGCAGCATGCTGCCGCCCGCCGAGGTCGCCGCCTTGGCCCGCCTGTGCCACGCCAAGGGCATCCGGCTGGTCTCGGACGAGATCTATCACGGCATCACCTATGGCGAATCCCGCGCCGCCACGGCGGCCGGGCTGTCGCCCAGCGCCATCGTGGTCAACAGCTTCTCGAAATACTTCTCGATGACCGGCTGGCGGCTGGGCTGGATGGTGGTGCCCGAGGATTTGCTGCGCCCCATCGAGTGCTTGGCGCAGAACCTGTTCATCTCGCCGCCGACCATCAGCCAGATGGCCGCCATCGAGGTGTTCGCCTGCAAGGACGAACTCGACGCCAATGTGGCGCGCTACGCCAAGAACCGCGACCTGCTGCTCGACGCGCTGCCCCAAGCCGGCTTCGACCGGCTGGCGCCGGCCGACGGGGCGTTCTACGTCTATGCCGACGTCTCGGCGATGACCAACGACTCCGCCGCCTTCTGCCGCCGCATCCTGGCCGAGACCGGCGTGGCGATCACCCCCGGCATCGACTTCGACCCCGAGCGGGGCCACCGCTTCGTGCGCTTCTCCTTCGCCGGGGCGACCAAAGACATGGCCGAGGCGGCGCGCCGGCTGGCGGTTTGGACGCGGCGGTAGGCGGGAACCTCGCTCGTCATGTCGGGTTCACCCCGGCATGGAGTGCGACGCGCTGATCATCGGCGCCGGGCCGGCCGGGTTGACGGCGGGGGTTTATCTCGGGCGCTACCGCCGCCGCGTCATCGTGGCGGATGGCGGGCCGGGGCGGGCCAGCCTGATTCCGCTCAGCCACAACATGGCGGGGTTTCCCGATGGGATCGCCGGGCCGGATCTGCTGGCGCGGATGCGGGCGCATGCGTTGCGCTATGGCGCCGAGATCGTGCCCGGCGTGGTGACCGCCGTCGAGCGGGACGGGGCGGGATTCGCGGCGACGCTCGACGGCCGCCCGATCCGGGCGCGCGGCGTGATCATGGCGACGGGCGTGGCCGACATCGAGCCGGCGCTCCCCGATCTGGTCGACGCCATCGCGCGGGGGCTGATCCGCCATTGCCCGGTTTGCGACGGCTACGAGGTGATCGGCCAGCGCGTGGCGGTGATCGGCTTCGGCGCCAGCGCCCTGCGCGAGGCGTTGTTCCTGCGCACCTGGTCCGACGACGTCACGCTGTTGACCCTGGGCCGGCCGGCGGCGCTGACCGCCGAGGAGGCCCTGGCCCTGGCCAAAGGCGGGGTCGCGGTGGTGGTCGAGCCGGTGAGCCGCGTGGCGATCGTCGAAGGCCGCCTGACCGCCGTGGTCACGGCGGGCGGCGCCGCGCTGGCCTTCGACACCCTTTATTCCGCGCTGGGCGCGCGCAGCCGTTCGGATCTTGCGTTGAGCCTGGGGTGCGAGGCCGACGAGGCCGGCATCCTGCGCACGGGCCAACGCGGCGAAACCTGCGTGCCCGGCCTGTTCGCGGCCGGCGACGTGAGTTCGGGCCTCAACCAAGTCGCGGTGGCGACGGGGCAGGCGGCCATCGCGGCCACGGCGATCCATCGGCGCCTGCTGGGATTCGATTAGGGTCCGCACCGCCTTCATTGGGTCGTCACCCCCGCGAAAGTCGCTAGGGGATGCACACATCTCGGACCTCCAACGTCATGCCCAGGCAACCTCCCACGCCGTCATGCCCGGACTTGATCCGGGCATCCACATGACA
>JADFZP010000661.1 GCA_015232485.1 Alphaproteobacteria bacterium | reverse complement strand
ATGAGTGAGAGAACCCAACGCCAAACCGCCCGCACCTCCTCGGCGCCGGGGCTGCGCGGCTCGCGCTCCAAGATCGTCAACCCCTCAGCCGACGCGTATTGATGTCCGAGGCGTTCGACCACCGCCGTGGGGCAGACGTGGCCGAAGGTGGTCAACGCGGCGCGGGCCAGCATCAGCGCGGCGCCCCTCGGCGGCGCGGCGTTGAATACGATCCCGAACGGCTTTCCCACCTGACGGGCAATCTCGACGGTCGGCCCGATCGCCGCGAGGTCGTCGGGGCTCGGCCGAACGGGGATTAGGATCACGTCGGCAAGCTTCGCCGCGATGCCAATCAACGCGGTCGCGTGCGGGGGCGTGTCGAGAAGCAAGACTTCCGCGCCAGCCTCTTCCCAGCGGGCGGCCGTGCGTTCGAGGGGGAGGCCATCGAGGCCGGCCACGGCCGGCGCCTTCGCGTCCCGGCGCCCCGCCCACGCCAAGACGGTGCCTTGGGGGTCGGCGTCGATGATGGCCGCCGGGCGGCCGTCTTCGAGCGCGGCGACAGCGAGGGCGCGAGCCAGCGTTGATTTGCCGGCGCCCCCTTTCTGGCTCAAGATCGCGATCGTCTTCATAAATGCGCCCCTGTCATAGTGTCGTAGGATCATAGCATCATCGCATTGTCGGACAAGGGGCGGCCTGGGCCAGCCCCCCGACTTGGTCAGCCGCGACAGGCGGCCAAGCGCGGCGCTTCGACGCCGGCCTCGTCCTCCTCGGGCTCCTCCTCCAAGCCCTCAACCACGAGCGGCGATAGATGCTCGGGGCACAGGGGAGCACCCTTCTCGACAACCCACTTCTTGGCGAGGCGAACCGTGTAACCGCACTCGGGGCATTCCGCCTTGAGCAGGCGTGCCGTCTGCTTCTTCGGGCCAGTTGATTCGCCCCCGGCAAGCCGGGCGTGGGGCAGCGGGCCGGCGGCCTCGAGGATCGGCGCGACGAAGTGTTTAAACACCTCGCCCGGCACCGTCGCTTTCATGCTGCCTTCAAGGCCGATCGCCTTGGCGACCTTCGCGAACGGCCGGCCATGCCCGGCGGCGATCCCCACGGCGGCATGCGCAAGCTCGTGGGCGAGAACGGCCGCCACGTCCAGCGGGTCGGCAACGTCCGGCCGGATCAAAATTTCGTGGGTGCCGTCCGCGCTCGCCGCGGCGTCCCAGCACTCGCCGATCCGTTTGCCCTTGCTGCCGGTCGAGGGGAAGCCGATCGCGATCCGATAGCGCGGCAAGGTGTGCCCCAACTCGGCGAAGCGGGGGGCCATCGCGGCGGCCACCTCGTTCAACCAGGTCTCGCGGTTCGCGGCGGTGTGGTCGAGGTTCCAGCCATTGCGCTCGGCGGCGGCGTTAATCTGGTCGGTGAGGGTCATCGGGCCAACTCCTGCGTCATATGATGATAGGATCATAGCATGGCCGAAAGGGGGCGGGCAACACCAATCATATGATGCTATGACGCAATCAACTGCCTGCATTTATAGGCGCCTGCCGGCGCCAGCCGGGGGCGCTGCCCCCGAACCCCTGGGATACGAAGACAAATCCGGTTGTTGTGGTGGGGATCGCGCTGCTAGAATCCTGGGGCGGTACAGCAGGGATGCGATGACCGCGACAAAGACGGTGAAGGGGGCGGTTACCGCGAGGGCCGCCCCCTTTCTTGTTTGAACCTCGCTCGCCTCTAGTTGAGGCCCCCCACACGTTTGACCTCGGCCCACTCTTTTTCGAGCCGCCGCACTTCGGCGAGTTGGCCTGCGCGGTTCGCGGCGCGCAAGGCGTCAAGGATCGCGCAGGCTCGCGGCGCGGCTTTGGCCCACGCGATAACTTGTTCGTATTCGCTGTGTGTCATGGCTTGTCCCCCTCTGCTGCGAAGACTTAGAACATCGCGATCGAGAGTTGAGTGTTGATGGACAGAACCACCAGCACAATGAAGGCGAACCCAATGTTGAAAATCTCGGTCATTTGGTGCCTCGTCTTGCCAAGTTGCAATAATCTCTAACTGAATATTACCATACCCGTGAAACGACGCAAGAACAAAATCACCGTCCATCGCATTTTATTGCGTAACTAAAAGACGAACTGTCGCCATTACTTACACTTCCGCTGTATTCGACCACTATCCAAGAGTGTCGCGCATGCGAATACTTAAATAGGATAAGGGTTG
>JADFZP010000660.1 GCA_015232485.1 Alphaproteobacteria bacterium | reverse complement strand
ATGGGTGCCGGGACGGCGCCGGGCGGGGTCAGCAGCGCGGTCGAGCGCGGCTCGGGTCCGCCACGCGGCGGCAGCGCCATCGAGGCCCGGGGGTTGCGGTCGAACATCGCGACCGCGTCGTCGAGATGCGGGCCGCCCTTGGTCAGGGCGTAGCCGCCCGCCACCAGCGTGATCAGCCCGAACGCCAGCGGCAACAGCCACGGACGCAGCCCATCGGGCAGGGCGGGAATCCGGAGGCGCCGCCGTTTTTTCTCCGGCGGCGCCTCCTCGTCCTCGTCGAACGGGAGCGGCAGATCGTCTTCGAGGTCGTCCTCGAGCATCCCCCCGGCCCCGCCCGCGTCTTCAGTTCGCCGCGTGCTGCTTGTACAGCGACAGCCCGCGCAGCAGGTCGATGGCCCGCGCCAACTGGAAGTCCTGGGCGGGTTCGCCCAGCTTCACCGCGTCGGCGTTCTTGGGCGGCTCGCCCGGCTTGGCGGCGGTGGTGTCGGCGGCGCCCGGCTTGAGCTCGACGCCCGGTTTGCCCTCCGGCGTGGGCGCGGGAAGGGCGGGAGCCGGCGCGGGAGCCGTCTCGGGAACGGCCTCGTGCGGCGTGGCCTTGCCTTTGTCCTTGTCGTTGTCGTTGCGCAACGCGCCGCGCAGCGTGGCCTCGGTGCGGCGGTCGCCGGCGCTGGCCAGAACCTCGACGCGGGCCTGCTGGACCTTGAGGTCGGGTTCGATGCCGACCGCCTGGATCGAGCGGCCCGACGGCGTGTAATAGCGCGCCGTGGTCAGCCGCATGGCGCCGTGCCCGGTCAGCGGGATCACGGTCTGCACCGAGCCCTTGCCGAACGACTTGGTGCCCATGACGATGGCGCGGTGATGATCCTGCAACGCGCCGGCCACGATCTCGGAGGCCGAGGCCGAGCCGTCGTTGATCAGCACCACCAGCGGCAGCCCCTTGGCGAGGTCGCCGGGACGGGCGTTGAAGCGCTGGATCTCTTCCGGCCGGCGCGAGCGCGTCGAGACGATCTCGCCCTGGTTCAGGAAGGCGTCGGACACCGCCACCGCCTGATCGAGCAGGCCGCCCGGATTGTTGCGCAGATCGATGACATAGCCTTGCAGCTTGTCGCCTAGCTGGGTCTGGATGTCGCCCATCGCCTTCTTGAGGCCGACCTCGGTCAGTTCGTTGAACGCCGTGATGCGGACATAGCCGATCGTCTCGAAGGTCTTCGAGCGCACCGACTGGACCTTGATCACCGCGCGGGTCAGCTTGACGTCGAACGGCTCGGCGCCCTCGCGGCGCACCGACAGGCGGATGTCGCTTTGCGCCGGGCCGCGCATGCGGTCGACCGCCTCGTTGAGCGACAGCCCCGACACCGGCTCGCCGTCGAGATGGGTGATGAAGTCGCCCGGCTGCAAGCCGGCCCGGAAGGCCGGCGTGTCGTCGATCGGCGAGACCACCTTGACGAAGCCGTTCTCCATGGTGACCTCGATGCCCAGGCCACCGAACTCGCCGCGCGTCTGCACTTGCATGTCGCGGAAGTTCTTGGCGCTGAGATACCCGGAATGCGGATCGAGCGATGTCAACATGCCGTTGAGCGCCGCTTCGACCAGTTCCTCGTCGGTCACCTCCTCGACATATTCCTTGCGCACCCGCTCGAAGACGTCACCGAACAGGTTGAGCAGCCGATACGTTTCGGCGTTGTTCTTGTCGAGAGCCATTGCGGGGGTGCCGGTCGCCAACAGGGCGCCGACGCCGAATGCGAGCAGGACTTTGCGATTCATCCACTGACCTTGTCTTTGCGTGCCGCCAGCCAGGGCAACGGGTTGATGGGCTGGCCGTTGTGACGAAGCTCCACATACAGCGTGGGGCTCGCGCCCGAGTCTTCCATGACACCGACCGGCTCTCCCGCCAGCAACCGCTGACCCACCGTGCCGTCGATGCGCGACATTCCTGCGAGAAGGGTATGATATCCTTCGCCGTGTTCGATTATCAAGAGCAGGCCATAGCCCCTGAACCGACCGGCGAAGGCCACCAGACCTTCGTGCGGGGCGACCACCCGCGCGCCGGGGCGGGTTTCGATCGTGATGCCCTTCTGCGCGGTGCCGACATCGGTGTGATCGCCATAGCGCGCCACGATCTTGCCGCGCGCCGGCAGCGGCATTCCGCCCTGCGACTCGCTGAAGCTTTTGCCGGCCGGAGCCTGCGGCGGC
>JADFZP010000659.1 GCA_015232485.1 Alphaproteobacteria bacterium | reverse complement strand
GGCCGCCGCGCTGGCCGCCGCCTGCCCCAGCCTGATGGGCGACGGCCCCGACTGGGTGCTCGACGACGCGCCGCAAGGGCTGGAGCTGCTGGCCGAACTCGCCGCCCTGCCCGAACCGCCACCGATGGAATGGCCCGAGGGCGGAACCCTGACCCTGCGGGGCGAGGCCTCGGCCAAGCGCTTCCGGGCCAAGGTCAAAGGGTCGGACGGCTGGTTCACGCTGGGCGGCTCGGTCGCCATCGACGAGGATCTGGTCCTCGACCTCAAGGATCTGCTGTCACGCCTGGATCAGGCGCAGGGGCGATTCGTGCCGCTTGGCGATGGCGGCTTCGTGGCGCTGGACCGCCACTTCCGCCAGCAACTCGATCGGCTGCGGCGGGTCGGCGACGGGCTGAAGCTTCCCGCCGTCGCCACCATCGCGGTGCGCGATCTGCTGGACGACGCCGCGTCCTTGGACGGCTGCGCCAAGTGGAAGGCGTTCACCAAGCGATTGGACGAGGCCGAGGGCTGGTCGCCCCGCCCGCCGCTCGGCTTCGAGGCGGAATTGCGCGACTACCAGGCCGAGGGATTCGTCTGGATGAGCCGCCTGGCCCGCTGGGGGGCCGGCGCCCTGCTGGCCGACGACATGGGCCTGGGCAAGACGGTGCAGGCCATCGCGGTGATGGTCGCCAAGGCGGCGGAAGGCCCGTCCCTGGTGGTGGCTCCGACCTCCGTCTGCGGCAATTGGGAGGCCGAGCTGCGACGATTCGCGCCGGGGCTGACCGTGCGGCGCCTCGCCGAGGCGGGCGAGCGTGCCGAAATCCTGGCGGCGCTTGGTCCCGGCTGCGTGCTGATCACCTCGTACGGCCTGCTGGCGCGCGAAGAGGCCAAGCTGACCGCGATCACCTGGGCGATGGCGGTTCTCGACGAGGCGCAGGCCATCAAGAACGCCGACACCCGCCGCGCCCGCGCCAGTCTGGGCCTAAACGCCGGCTTCCGGCTGGCCTTGACCGGCACCCCGGTCGAAAACGACCTCGACGAGTTGTGGAGCGTGTCGCGCTTCGTCAATCCCGGCCTGCTGGGCAGCCGCGAGGCCTTCGCCAAGCGCTTCGCCACGCCGATCGAACGCGACGGCTCGGCTTCGGCCAAGGCCGGACTCAGGGCGCTGATGCGGCCCTTCCTGCTGCGCCGGACCAAGGCGTCGGTGCTGTCCGAACTGCCGGCCCGCACCGAGCAGACCCTCTTGGTCGAAATGGGCGACGAGGAGCGCGCCTTCTACGAGGCGCTGCGCCGCCGCGCCCTGGAACGGCTGGAGGAAACGGCCGGCGAGCGCACCCGCATCCACATCCTGGCCGAAATCACCAAGCTGCGGCGCGCCTGCTGCCATCCGGCGCTGGCCACCACCGACGCCGGCGTGCCCGGCGCCAAGCTCGAGGCGTTCCGCGAACTGGTCGCCGAACTGCGCGAAGGCCGCCACCGCGCCCTGGTGTTCAGCCAGTTCGTCGGCCACCTGGACAAGATCCGCGCGGTTCTCGACGCGGACGGGATCAGCTACCAATATCTCGACGGCGCGACGCCGTCGCGCGAACGCGACAAGCGGGTCGCGGCGTTCCAGGCCGGACAGGGCGAGTTGTTCCTGATCAGCCTGAAGGCCGGCGGCTTCGGCCTGAACCTCACCGCCGCCGATTACGTGGTCCATCTCGATCCATGGTGGAATCCGGCCGTCGAGGACCAAGCCTCGGACCGCGCCCACCGCATCGGGCAACTGCGCCCGGTGACCATCTATCGGCTGATCGTCAAGGACAGCATCGAGGAAGGCATCGTCGCCCTGCACCGCCGCAAACGCGACCTCGCCGACGCCCTCCTGGAAGGCGCCGACTCGTCGGCCAAGCTGTCCGAGGACGATCTGCTCGACTTGATCAGGGGTTAGCGACCCCCTCGCCGTCATGCCCGTGCTTGACACGGGCATCCCACACCGGCGCGCCACCCCCTCGCCGTCATGCCCGTGCTTGACACGGGCATCCATGCGGCGGCCTTCCGGTGGATGGCCGGATCAAGTCCGGCCATGACGAAGGTGGCATCACACCGGCTTGACACGGGCATCCCTGCGGTGGCCGTCCAGCGGGAAGTCCGGCCATGACGAAGGTGGTGCCATCAATCACCCTGGCGTCCAGGCGATCAGCGCGAAGCGCTTGGACAGCTCGGCCACCCGCTCGATGA
>JADFZP010000658.1 GCA_015232485.1 Alphaproteobacteria bacterium | reverse complement strand
GGGACCGGGGCATTACCGATTCGTCGACTTCGTTCGCTCGGGCCTGCCGCTCACCCTTTTGTTGTGGCTGACCTTCACGCTGGTGGCGCCGTTTTTCTGGGATTTGTGAGGAGCGGGGAGGGATCGCCCCGCCCCGCTCCCCGCCGTCAGTAGGCCAGATTGGAATGGGTGAACGCGTGCTGGGGCTTGTCGCCGAGGACGCGACCCAGGATGTGGTTCATGGTGTAGGGGTCCTCGTCGAATCCGCCATGCGTCGCGCTGCGCGTGACGTTCGAGGTCTCCGACGCGATGTGGACGGCCGCGGCGGCCGGCAGTTGAAGCTCGCTCCTGAAGATGTCCATGCCCGCCAGGGGCGTTCCGTGCTTGCCCTCGAAGGCGTTCGAGACAAGGTACAGCAGCGATTTGCGGTAAAGCGCCACGCTGTCGTCCTGCTCCATCTCGTCCGAAAGGTTGTAGATCGCGAAGTTGTCGACCCATTCCAGAGAGTTCGGATACACCGAGTTGAAGAAGTCGGCGCGGCAGGCCGGCGCCATCAGCGAGCAGGTGGCGATGGACTTTCCCCGGAGCTTTTCCATCAGGTGGCCGACCAGGACGCTGCCCAGGCTGTGACCGACGATGTGGAGCTTGATGTCCTTGTTCCCCATCGCATCGAGAAACGCGAGGAGCGTTTCGATGCCGGCTCCGCCTTTTTCGAACATTTCGCGGGCGTTGTCCTTCATCTCGGCCCACATGCGCCCGCCGACGCCCTTGACCGCCTTCTCGATCAGCATGTCCGTGAAGTCGAGGAAGCCGCCCGCGCGCTCATTGGTCGTCTGGCCGGCGTTGAAGACGATGTCCTTCAAGGTTTCGGCGAACCCCGTATCGTACATGACGAAATACGGATAGACGCCGTTGGCCTTGAAGGTGGGCGTCATCGCGCGGATGCGGCGGGCGCAGTCCACGGGGGTGTTGAGCCCGCCATGCGCATAGATCAGCAGATGCCGGTAGCGCTTCTCCTCGTCCCGCTCGGCGAAACGCGCGGCGATCACCTGGGCGGTTTCCCTCACGTCCTCGGCCGAGCTCCAATACGGTTGGCGGTCGCAGAACCGTCCGTCGTCGATGTGGACGAAGTGCCCGGAGATCTCGTTGCGGGTGGGGGCGGCGGGTTCCCGAAGTTCGGCCGGCCCAGCGACCGCGCTCCGACCCCGGCGACCGAAAACTTGCGGTACGGGAACCGCCAGACGCGCCACCCAGGCGTCCTGAAGGTTGTCGACCCAGTCCTCGTAGCGCCACAGCGCGAGGCCGTTGGCGCCCCAGCCGCTCCCCCAGGAGTTCTGCACCCAGAAGCCGTCGGCGTCGTAGCCGACCACGGCGAACGCGTGGAAGCCCAGCGGAGACCCGCCGGGCTTGATCTCACCGCGCCCGTCTTTCACCGTCGGACTCTGCCACCCGGCGTGAACGGCCGCGGAAACGTAAATCGCCGGGCATTCGTTCAAGGCCGCGTGGAAATCGGACAGGGTGGGGCGCAGGCGGTAATAGGCGCCCAGCGTGACCGAGCGGGCGTCCTTGGCCTGTTCGACGGTGGGCCAATCCTGGGGACCCACCCAAAGAGAGTCTTTGCACGCCCCGTTATTGTGCCACCCGCGCAAGGCTCCGCGCAGACTCGAGCCATCGTAGTCCTCGCCCGGCCACTCGTCGTGCTTCCGCGCCATGTGGTACAGCATGTGGGGGCTGACGGCCTTTCCGACCTTCCGTTCGGCGAGTTGCAGGTTGATGACGGCGGCCAGCCCATAGCCGGTGCAGGCCCCTTCGGTTCCCTGGTCGAGGATCTTCAAATCCGGTGGCGGCGGACTGTCGAGCTTGAGCGGCATCAAAGCCGGCTCGTAATAGCGATCCCTGATATCGGGAACGTCCGGCAACGCGTTGAGCTTGTAGTCGGCGAGCGTGGGAGCGGTCGGTGATACGAGGCGTTTCCGCCATGAGGCCTTTCCTGCCATGGTGTTTCCCCTTGTGCGACGATTTGGCGCGTTCATCCGCGCTCATCGGTAGAATAGCCCAAGTGGGGTACGTTTGCGAAGCGCGGTTGTAGTCGGTAGACATAGATCGCCTGATCGACGTTGCCCGAGCGCCACGCTCGCCGTGCCGATTTCTGGGATTTGTGAGCCCCTCTATCACCTTTGGTCGTTGCCAATCGCGCGGCGCCCACCTATAAGCATGGCGGGCCACG
>JADFZP010000657.1:782-2207 GCA_015232485.1 Alphaproteobacteria bacterium | reverse complement strand
GGGTGCGGGTGTAGTGGATTACAGGGCGAACTATTTCACAATCGTCGACGGTGCCGATACACTCCTCCCGTACCTCACGCTGAAAGCCGCCCCACGCGTCTTTGACGATGGAAACAACGAGGTCATCCCAAGCTGACTGCGGGAACAAATCAGGAAGTTCGCGAACATTAGGCACTATGATATCACTTCGCAGAATAGTTTTCTCGTGTAAAAAAAATGGCAGAACCACATATATTTCATTTAAAGTCAGAATATGTCGACGGAAACCGTCTGCATCAAGATATGCGCCGCAAACAAGCGCTACTGGCAATCGCCTCGTGTTACCGCCAAACGCGTGGACGATTTGCGAGAGCCCTTCCTCGTGGCTTTGAATCAGTTCGGCCTGTTCCGTCGCCCATCTGGCAAGGACGTCAGACGGAGCGGTGAGAGACGCCCGGTCGCGAGCGGCCGTAACCGGCTTTCCAGAAAGTATACCGCCGAAACATTTAATCGGCGCCGCACGTAATCCCCCCACCAGGATCGCGCCGGACGAATTCTGATCGATGAAGGCGCGGCCGTGAATCCGCCCGTCGGCGTCGACCAATGCGCGCATGCGTCCAATTTCCGACTCGGATCCTCCCGACCACGCCATCCGCGACAACAGGGACTGATCCGAAATCGTCTTCCAATCGCCCGCTCGGACGCAAATCTCGGACTTGACGTCACTCTCGAAGATCAACGTGGCGTCGACGGCTGGCGCGAGATAGGCGATCAACGCTTCCGGCCGCCAGTCTTCCAGGAACGTGGCGTGCAGCAGCCCCCCTTGCTGCTCCGGTGGAATCGTCAGCAGCACGCGAACGACCGAGCCACCGTCGTTCGGCCGCTCGGCCGGGTGCGCTCGCCTCACCAAGGGGCGGCCGGCCACGCCCGCGCCGAATTCCAGCGTCAGCGCGTCGCTTGCGGCGGCATCGTAGCGGCGCGATGTGACCGTCACCCGGTTACCCAACATGAAGACCGAGAAGAACCCGATCCCGAACTGGCCCGTGGCCCGCATCCCTCCGGCGCTGAGGCCGGGAAACTCGTCGGTCATCATCGAGGAGCGCCAGAACGACTGGCCAAAATTCAGGAGCGGCCCGGTCAGGATGCGGCGCCCCATTCCGATGCCGTTGTCCGCGACTTCCAGCCACGTACCCTCGTCGGTTTCGCGGAAGCGAATCCGCACCTCGCCCCACTCCGGTAGGCGACGCTCCAAGATGCGGCGGGCGCGGATGGCGTCGCAGGCGTTCTGGATGAGTTCGCGCAAGGCGACGGTCGGGTTATCGCCGTAAAGCTTCTTTCCCCCGAGCATCTCGACGATCGCGGGGACATCGGACACCGTCAGGCGGGCGTCGGCCGGTTCCCATCCTTGGGTGCGAATGTGCTTGGCGAGACGTTCGGGCGAGCCGA
>JADFZP010000657.1:0-772 GCA_015232485.1 Alphaproteobacteria bacterium | reverse complement strand
GGCCACCTGTCGCACCTGAAATCGCGGTCGCTGCGTCTCCTCCAGCAGGATATCGACGTCGTCCAATTCCTTGCGCAGTCCGCAGAGGGCGTCGAAGCACAGCCACCATGCCTCGGCGTCTTCGAGGCCAAAGCTGGCGCCGGATGTGTAGACCAGGGAGGCGTCCCGACGCGTGGGGCGGGCGAGCTTGTTTTGGAAGGACCAATGCCGCGCCGAATGCCCGCCCGGACGAGTGATCGCCATCATGAAGCGGGGCGCGCGGCGCGCGTCGAGATGCGCCGCGTCCGCCGTTCTGAGCAGACAGGCGATCTTGACCGGATCGATCGCCCAACCGCCCGGCAGCGAGCGGCCGGCGCCCACCTGGGACGGCAGTCTGGCTTCCAGTTCCGAAGCCGACCACCAGTGACTGTGGGCGAGCTTGCCGATCACCTCGCCGTAGAACGCGCGAAGTTCGCCGTCGTCGATGAGATACTCAGTGCCCCCCGGCGCCGCCCAGCCTTGCTTGGCGATCGTCTCGGCCTGCTTGGCGTGCCGCGCGCGCAGGACGGCGGCCAGCACCTCGCTTTCGAGGTCCGGGGGGAGGGCGTCGGGATCGACCCGCCTGTCCTCCTCGCGGCGGGCGATGGTGGCCGCCGTGTCGCGCCATGCTGTGGTCGCCTGAAGGCCTCGCAGACCATCGGAATAGGCGGCCAGCGACATCGCCGAATCGGGAAGGAGAACGGCGGCGCCGAACACGAAGGCTTCGGCGGGATTGAGCGGGTAGTCTTCGCCC
>JADFZP010000656.1 GCA_015232485.1 Alphaproteobacteria bacterium | reverse complement strand
GTCCAGCGCCGCCATAATAATCAAAACGCAGTCGGCCCCCAGCGCGCGGGACTCGGCGATCTGATAGGGCGTCAGCATGAAATCCTTGCGCAACACGGGCAAAGAAACGGCGGCGCGCGCGGCGACGAGATACTCGTCGCAACCTTGGAAATAGGGCTCGTCGGTCAGCACCGAAAGGCAGGTCGCCCCACCCGCGGCATAGGCCCGCGCCAAGGCCGGCGGCAGCTCGACGAAGGTGCCGCGCCACGCGCCGCGCAGGGGTGGCAGCAGATTGTGTTCCGGCCACAGCCCGGCGATCAGGCGCGGCACCACGACGATCGCGGCATGGCCCTCGCGAACGCGGGCATAGGCCAGCAGGTGGCGGGCCAGATCGCCGCGCGGGCTCAGCGGCAGGTAATCGCCGCGCTCGAACAGGTCGGGCCTGCGCTTGCGCAAGCCCAGGGCGCGTTCGATCAGGCGCAGCTTGACGGCGCCGCTTGGCCAGTTTTCGATCAAGGTCCACGGATCGGCGTCGGCGACTTCGTCGAGCAGGCGGGCCCGCATTCGCCAGTCGACCGGCCGGCGGTTGTCGGGATCGACCATGTCGAGCTGCCACAACTCGCAGCCCTGATAGATGTCGGGCACGCCGGGCATGGTCAGCTTGACCAAGGTCTGGGCGAGGCCGTTGACCATGCCAAGCCGCGCCAGCCGCGCCCGGAAGGGCAGGAAATCGTCGAGGAACGGATTGCGTCGGTCGCGCGCGCACAGCCGCGCCACGAAATCGGCCAAAGCCCGCTCATAGTCCGCGTCGGGATTGGCCCAACTGGTGATCCGCTTGGCCTCGCGCACCGATTTCAGCATGGCGCCTTGCAGGCGCGGGACGAACGCCTCCTCCTCGGCCGCGTCCTCGGGCCAGGCGCCCAGCATGGTCTGGTACAGCAGGATCTCGTCGTTGGCGTCGGGCGCGCCGTCATGCTTGAACGCCGCGTTGAGACGCCCCCAGCGTTCCAGGCGCACCCGCCAGTCCTCGTGAAGCTCGGACAGCGCGTTCAGGCGGGCGCGCATGTCCTCGCCCCGCTTGGTGTCGTGGGTGGCGGTGGCGATCATGGCGTGCGGCCACGAGGCCCGCCGCCGCCGCGCCGTCTGGTGGAAGGCGCTGGCCGACAGGCCGAAGCGGCGCGGGTCGCCGCCCACCTCGTTCAGCGCCACCAGACGGTTGTAGCGATAAAGCGCGGTGTCCTCGAAGCCCTTGGCCATCACCGGGCCGCTGTACTGCTGGAAACTTTGCGCGAAGGCGATCACCGCGCGGCGCGGGTAATACGGCCGCGGGCCGCGCCCCAGATCGGTGGTCAGCACGCCATGCACGAAGTCGTAGATCGCCGGATCGGCCCCGCCCCGCTTGCGCGCCTGCGCCACCGCCCAATCGATGTAGCGGCGGTCCTGCTCGCCGACCCGGCGCGCCGTCACATAGGTGCGGTATATCGGGAAGCAGGCGACCACCTCCTCCAGGGCGCGGCGCAAGCCGGACAGGGTGAAGTCGCGCGACCGCCAATGGGCCTGGGCGATGCGCCCCAGGCGCAGCGCCAGCACGGTCAATTCGCTGCCCATGGTCTCGGCCATGATCAGCTTCTTGGCGCGATAGACCTCTTCGTCGAAATCCAGGTCGCCGCCGATGAAGCGGGCGTAGGTCCGCTCGAGGGGCTCCGCCCCCTCGGGATCGACGAACAGCCCGTTGATCAGGTTGAGCGCCTGATAGCCGGTCTCGCCGGCCACCGGCCAGTCGCGGCGGATGCGCTCGTGATGGGCCAGGATCTTCTCGACCACCACCCAGACCGGCCGCCCGGCGTGCTCTCGCAGGCGCGACAGATACTGGGCCGGGTGGTGCAGCCCGTCGACATGGTCGATGCGCAGCCCGTGCAGCTTGCCCTCGGCGATCAGCTCGAAGATCAGCCGGTGGGTGGTCTCGAACACCTGCGGCAATTCCATGCGCAAGCCGGCCAGATCGTTGATGTCGAAGAAGCGCCGGTAATTGATCTCGTCGGCCGCCACCCGCCAATAGGCGATGCGCCAATGCTGCGCGTCCATCAGCCGATGCAAGGGCGCGAAGCTGCGCGGCTCGGCCGGATCGCCGGTGAATCGGCCAAGCGCCGCGTCGATCGCGTCGCCCAGTTCGGGCCGGGCCGCGAGAGCGGCCTTCATCTCCAAGGCGGCCCGGCGGCGCGCGCTGGGCGAG
>JADFZP010000655.1 GCA_015232485.1 Alphaproteobacteria bacterium | reverse complement strand
CCTGATCTCGACGGCCTCGCGGGTCGCCTCCAGCGCCTCCTCGCGCCGGCCGAGGTCGGAGAGGACGCGGCCCAGATTGTTCAGGGCCGTGGCGAGGGCGGGGAGGACGGCGTCGGGCCGCGGCTCGGCGAGGCGGCGAAGGGTCTCGACGGCCTCGCGGGTTGCCTCCAGCGCCTCCTCGCGCCGGCCGAGGTCGGAGAGGCGGACGCCAAGATCGTTAAGCCAGGCGGCAACCGTTTCGTCCCCGAGGCCCGAGTTGCGGGTGCGTTCGAGGCCCAGCCGGGTGGCTTCCCAGGCGATTTCGCGCAGGGCCACGGTTTCCAATGGGATGTGGTCGAGCAGGCGTTGCGCGAGGGTCGGGTCGAGCGTGGCGAGGGCCTTGGCCAGAATGTGGCCGAGGGCTTCTCCCGCTGTGCCTTGTTCGTTGGCGGCGATGGCGGCGAGCACCTTCGGCGTATGGTCTTCGAGCAGGGCGCCGAGGTGGCTGACGAAGCCCGCGTCGTCGCGCACCACATGCAGCAGGGTGCGCAGGCCGGTGGTCCATTGTTCGGGGTCGGCGAAGCCGGCGAAGGTGGGCAGCAGGGCTGCGTTGTTCTCGATCTCCTGCGCCACCAGGGTTTCACCCAGCAGGTCGGGGGTCACGCCGGCCAGCCAAATCGGGGTTCCGCCCTCACCCGGATATCGGTAGCGCAGCATGTCGAGGATGGTGTTGATCGTGATCGCGGGAAGACCCCGCAACAACGGAGTCGTGGCGGCCATCGCCTCGGCGGCGCGTCGATCGGCGGCGCCTCCGGCCAGGGTCACCAGGGCGGCGAGTTGGACGGCGGCCCTCATCCTGTCCGGGTCACCGAGGGTTTTGGCGATCTGCTGGCGCTCGCGGGCCAGGATGCGGTGGAGCAGCCCGCGTCTCCCACCGCCCGAGTCGGTGTCGCCCAGGACATGCAGCAGGGCCTGGATCAGCAGGAACAGGGGGCGCCCGAAATGGGGTGCCGTCAGGTCGGGCTCGGTATCCGGTTCGGGCTTGCCCGTGGCTTGGGCGAAGGCGGCCCGCGCCTTCTTGAACAGGGTGATGCGGTCGTCGGGGGACTGGAACGGGGGGACCGGCTCCGTCTCGTCCAGTGCGGCGCAGACGTTTTCGCGGCGGAACCGCGTCCACCAGTCGCCGCCGCCGCGGGTCACCAGCGCAATGCGCAGGGGCTTGGCCCCGGCCGGCGTCATCTCGGCGAATCGCAGAAGCGTTTCGAGGGCCGGCTTGCCCTCGTGGTAGTCGGCATAGTCGACCACCACCAGCACCGGACGGGTCTCGGTCAGGGCGCGCCACACCGTCTCGGGCACCGGATGGTCGACATCGAGGAAGCCGGCCGTCCACTCGGCGGGGAGGGCGCGGCAGACCTCTCGGAACAGGCGGGTCTTCCCGGTTCCGCCCGCTCCGGTGAATAGGCGCACCGAAGCGGCGTGGGGGTCGCCTACACACCAGTCGAGAATTTCGCCGAGGATGTGTTCGCGCCCGGTCAGCGGCACCAGATCGGCCTCGGCGCGCAGCAGCGCGGCGATTTGCTCGGGTGCGGGGCGCTCGCGCTCGGGGGGGCGCAGCACCGCGGCGGCGCAGGCCGCGGCCAAGCTGGACCGCTGCCGCGGTCCGGCTTCCAGCCGCTCAAGGATGGCGGCCTGTTGGCTTAGCACCTTCATTCTGAAGGCGTGGTTGGCCTGCTGTATCGCCTTGTGGTGGGACAGGATGCTGCCGTACAGCGCAGACAGCATCTCGGTCAGCAGCGCACGATCCTCCGAGCGCGGCGGATCGCGGTCGAGGATGCGCCCGGCGATGATGGCTGGGTCGAGGCGGTCGTCGGTCAGGCTGCGCCAGGGCAGGCCATGTTTCTTGACCCGCGCCTCGGCGTCGTCGAGCAGCCGGTCCAACTGCGCCGGGTCGATGCCGCGGTCTTTATAGCGGCGTTCGAGCTGTTCCGTCGCTTGGCGGATGGGACTGTCCAGCCAATCGGCCAGCCAATCGCCCAGGGCCGGCGCCAGTTCGTCCAGCGCTTCGTCGCCGATCAGCTTGTGGATGACGGCCTTTATGGCCGCCTGAAGAAGTGCCATCTCGTTCCACCTTAGGTCGAAGGGAGTATAGCGGCGAGCCAAAGGTGCAACAAGGGCCGGCGGATTGCGCCCGTGGGCGCCCTGCGGTACAACGGGCGGCCACCCCGCAGCGGAGGA
>JADFZP010000654.1 GCA_015232485.1 Alphaproteobacteria bacterium | reverse complement strand
CGGCCGCCGCGCCCTCGTCCGAGGCGACTCCGCAGGCCGCGCCGGCGTCCGCGCCCGCTTCGGGCTCGCAAAGCGGCGGCGGCCAAGCCTCGGCCGGCGGTCAGGCGAGCGGCCAGCCGACCAGCCAGCAGCCCAGCTTCCAGGTATCGACCGCCCAGACCTCGGCGACCGGCGCCGAATCCGGCTTGGTGGTCAATCGCGGCATGTCCGACGTGGCGGCCAGTGGCGGTTCGATCAAGTTCGACGTGCCGATGGACGCCTTCGCCCACACCGACGCCAACGCCTCGGTGGTGCTGGAAGCCCGGCAGGCCGATGGCTCGCCGCTTCCGTCCTGGCTCCAATTCGATCCCGCCACCGGCCAGTTCACGGGCGAACCGCCGCCCGGCGCGGGCGACGTGCAGGTCCGGGTGACGGCCCGCGACAGCCAGGGGCGCCAAGCCGAAGCCGCGTTCCGCATCCAGTTGCGCGAAGGCGAGGGCGAGGCCCAAGGCAAGGACGGCAAGGACGGCAAGGACGGGCAGGTCGGCCAGGGCGGCGAACCCGGCCAAGGCGACCAGCGCAAAATCGAAGGCGAGCTTCGCCAGGGCAAGCAAAGCCTAACCGCGCAATTGAAGGCGACCGGGCGGGGCGCCCGGTTCGCGCAGGCCGACAGTCTTGTCGAGCATGCGCGCCGCGTCGCTTGAAGAGAGGGAACGTCATGACGATGAACATTTGTGCCCGGCTGGCGGCGAGCGTTGGTCTCGTGGCCTTGGTGGCGGCCTGCGCCGTGACGCCCGAGCGGCTGACCGACCAGGATATGACCACCGCGACCAAGGCCAATCGCGAAAAGATGTTCGCGACCACGGCGCGGCTCGACCGCCCGCTGACCCTCGACGACGCGATCGCGCGGGCGATGGCCCACAACCTCGATCACCGCGCCCGGTTGATGGAGGAGGTGCTGGCGTTGGGCCAACTCGACGTCGACCGCTATGACATGCTGCCGCAACTGGCGGCCAGCGCCGGATATTCCTGGCGCAACGAGCCGGCCGCCTCGGTCAGCCGCTCGCTGGCCACCGGCGCCACCTCGCTCGAGGCGTCCTATTCGACCGAGCGCACCCACACCACCTGGGAATTGGGCACCACCTGGAGCGTGCTGGATTTCGGGGTGAGCTGGTTCAACGCCCGCCAGAACGCCGACCGCGCCCTGATCGCCGGCGAGCGCCGCCGCAAGGTCGCCAACAATCTGATCCAGGAGGTGCGTTCGGCTTGGTGGCGCGCCGCCAGCGCCCAGAAGCTGGAGGGCGACGTCGCGCAGGCCACCCAGGTGGCGCGCGGCGCCCTCGACGACACCCAGAGGGTCGAGCGCGAGAATCTGCGCGCCCCGATCGACGCGCTGCGCGTCCAGCGCGGCCTGCTGGAAAATCTGCGCCAGCTCGAGACCATCCGCCAGGATCTGATCACCGCCAAGACCGAGTTGGCCGCCCTGGTCAATCTGCCGCCCGGCACCCAATACCAGGTCGACATCCCGGCCGACGACGCCATGTTGCCCGCTCCCTGGGCGATGGCGCTGGACGAGATGGAATACAAGGCGCTGCTCAACAATCCCGATCTGCGCGAGGAGGTCTATCAGGGCCGCGTCACCGCGCACGAGACGAGGAAGGCGGTGCTGCGCCTGCTGCCCGGCATCAGCCTGCAAGCCTCGCGCAACTACGATTCCAACGACCTGACGGTGTTCAACCACTGGACCGAGGCCGGCCCGGCGATCACCACGAACCTGTTCAACATGATCTCGGCGCCGTCGCGCATCCGCTTCGCCCAGACCGGCGAGAAGGTCGCCCAGGCCAAGCAGCTCGCCCTGCAAATGGCGGTGCTGACCCAGGTCAACGTCGCCAAGCTGCAATACGAGATGGCGACCCGCCAGTTCGAACTGGCCGACCAGATCTGGCGGGTCGACCAGCGTATCTCGGACCATTCGACCAATCGCCAGGCGGCCGACGCGCAGGGAAAGGTCGAGCAGGTCGCCAACGCCACCAGCTCGATCGTCGGCCTGCTGCGCCGCTATCAGGCGGTGTCGCAACTTCACGCCGCCGTCGGCCGCATGCAGGCCTCGGTCGGCTGGGACCCGTTGCGGGCGCGCAGCGAGGCCTCGACCGCCAAACAGGTGACCGCCGAAGTCGACAAGGTCCAGGAATCCGGCCTGCCCGACCCGGTGGTCTGGCTGGGGAAATTGTTCCAGTGA
>JADFZP010000653.1 GCA_015232485.1 Alphaproteobacteria bacterium | reverse complement strand
CCGCTCACCCGATCTCGAACACCGCGTCGATCTCGACCGGCACGCCCAGCGGCAGCGATGGCGCGCCGACGGCGGCGCGGGCGTGGCGGCCGGCCTCGCCGAACACTTCGACCATCAGGTCCGAGGCGCCGTTGACGACCTTGGGGTGATCGGTGAATTCCGGCGTGCAGGCGACGAAGCCGCCCAGGCGAACGACGCGGCGCACGCGGTCGAGGTCGCCCCCGCAGGCGGCGCGGGCCTGAGCGATCAGGTTCAGGCCGCACAGCCGCGCCGCCTGATAGCCTTCCTCGACGGTGCGGGTTTCGCCCAGGCGGCCCAGCCAATGCGGCTTGCCGTCCTTCATGGTGATCTGGCCCGAAACGAACACCAGCCCGCCCGCCACCACGAAGGGCACGTAATTGGCCACCGCGGCGGCGGCGGCGGGAAGTTCGATGCCCAGTTCCTTCAGTCGCGCGTCGATGCGGCCCATCGGGGGGTCTCCTATCCGAAAAGTTCCACCAGGACCGGCAGCAGCACGGCCGTCGCCAGCCCGTTCAGTCCCATCGCCAAGCCGGCGAAGGCGCCGGCCACCTCGTTGACCTGCAAGGCCCGCGCGGTGCCGATGCCGTGCGCCGCGACGCCGATCGCCAAGCCTCGGGCGCGCCAGTCGCGCACCCCGATCCAGTTCAGCACGAAGGCGCCGCCCACCGCCCCCAGGATTCCGGTCAGGATGACCAATACCGCGGTCAGTGACGGCAGGCCACCCAGTTCCTCGGATATGCCCATGGCGATGGGGGTGGTGACCGATTTGGGCGCCAAAGACAGCAGGGTCTGGCGCGAGGCGCCCAGCGCCCAGCCGATCGCCACCGCGCTGGCCGCCGCCGTGACCGATCCGCACAGGATGGCGGTGACGATGGCCAGCAGCGACTTTCGCAGGGCGTGCAGTTGCCGATACAGCGGCACCGCCAGCGCCACCGTGGCCGGTCCCAGCAGGAAATGGACGAACTGCGCCCCCTCGAAATAGGTGGCGTAGTCGGTTCCGGTGGCGGTCAGCAGCCCGACCAGCACCAGCACGGCGAGCAACACCGGGTTGAGCAGCGGATTGCGCCCGCCGCGCACATAGATCCAGTCGCCCACCTGATAGGCGACCAGCGTCACCGTCAGGCCGACCAGCGGCGTGGTCGCCAGATAGACCCAGATCGCCTGAAGATCGGCGGCCGGGCTCATTTCGCCAGCCTTTGCATGATCCAGGCGGTGACCACGATGGTGGCCAGCGTGCTGCCGACCAGCGCCGCCGAGATCGGCAGCCATTCCTGGGCGACCAGCGGCAGATGCAGGCTGACGCCCACCCCGGCCGGCACGAACAGCAGCGACAGGTGACGCAACAACCCTTGCGCCGCGCCGTCCAGCCCCTCGGGCACGGCGCCCTTCCAGACCAGCCCGGCGAACAGCAGCATCATGCCCAGCACCGGGCCGGGGACCGGCAGGCCGATCAGACGGACGGCCACCTCTCCGGCAAGCTGGCAAAGCAGCAGAAGCGTGATATATCCCAGCATGCTTGGCCGGCCTCCCTCGGAGTGATTCATGCAGTTCGTCGACGTCCTCGGCGCCGTGGCCGGCACGCTCACCACAATCGCCTTCCTGCCCCAGGTGATCAAGACCTGGCGGACCGGCGCCACCCGCGACTTGTCCATGACGATGTTCCTGGCGCTGGTCGTGGGCATCGTGCTGTGGCTGATCTACGGCGTGCTGAGGGACGACGTGCCGCTGATCCTGGCCAACGGGGTGACCCTGGTCCTGGCCGGGGTGATCCTGTTCTTCAAGCTGCGCGGCTGGCACCGCGGCGAGGGCTGATCACCCAAGCGTCGAGGCGCGCCGCCGCGCCGCCTCGATCAAGGCCGGTTCGGCCTGGACATCGTCGAGCAGGCCGACCAGCCGATCCGGCGCCACCAGCCCGGCCGCGACCGCGCCGCGCACCCAATCGACATCCTTCTCGCGCCCCGCCACCAGCTTGGCCGTCTCGGGACCGACCGCGTCGGCGTAATAGCCGAAGGTGCCGTGGAAAGGCGAGTCGCGGCCGATGGTTCCTTCGATCAGGTCGCCCAATTCGGGATGCGCGACGGGATAAAGGTCCGCCTCCTGCGACATCACCAATCCGGCCGGCGCGTTGGGGAACTGCGCCAGGATGGCGGTGCTGCCGACCACGACGAATTCCGCCTCGCCGGTGATCGCCGCAGCCGCGCGC
>JADFZP010000652.1 GCA_015232485.1 Alphaproteobacteria bacterium | reverse complement strand
T
The DNA here is from genome assembly GCA_015232485.1 of Alphaproteobacteria bacterium. Classification (GTDB taxonomy): domain Bacteria; phylum Pseudomonadota; class Alphaproteobacteria; order Rhodospirillales; family Magnetospirillaceae; genus JADFZP01. The sequence continues at coordinate 2,240 of JADFZP010000652.1, read as the reverse complement.
GCCCTTGGTCGGCATCAGGTGCAGGGTCGAGGCCATGTTGACGATCGATTGCAGGCCGAACTGGACCAACAGGCCCGAGGTCGCCAGCAACACGAACAGGTTCTCCTCCTCCAGCATGCGGGTGAAGCCGCGCAGCACCACGAAGGCGAACAGGCCGAGCACCAGCAGGCAGGCGATCAGGCCGAATTCCTCGCCGGCCACCGCCATGATGAAATCGGTGTGGGCGTCGGGCAGCACCGCCTTGACGCGCCCCTCGCCGGGGCCGCGGCCGAAGATGCCGCCGTCTTGGAAGGCTTGCAGCGCCTTGACCACCTGGAAGCTGTCGCCCACCGAGGGGTCGAGGAAGCGGTCGATGCGGCTGGCGACGTGGGGAAAGACGAAATAGGCGGCGACGATGCCGCCCAGGCAGATGGCTACGACCAGCACCACCCAGATCAGGTGCAGCCCGGCCAGGAAGAACTGGGTGGCCCACACGGCGGTGACCACCAGGGTCATGCCGAAGTCGGGCTGGGCCAGCAGCATCGCGCTGACCAGACCGAACAGCCCGATGCTGATCCAGGCGCCGTGGAAGTCGGGGACCCGGCGCGACTCGGCGAACATCCAGGCGGCGACCACGGCGAAGCTGGGCTTGACGAATTCCGAGGGCTGGATCGAGATGCCGGCGACGCTCAACCAGCGGGTGGCGCCCTTGATCTCGACGCCGACCACCAGGGTCAGCGCCATCATGGCCAGCGAGCCCACGAAGGCCACGGCGGCGAGGCGGCGCACATTGCGCGGGGTCAGCAGGGACACCGCGAAGATCACCGCGACGACCAGCGGCAGGAAGGCGAATTGCCTTCGCACGAAATGGAAGCTGTCGGCGCCGATGCGCTCGGCCACCGCCGGGCTGGCGGCCATGGTCAGCAGCATGCCGACCGCGATCAGGGCGCCCAATGCGGCGATGGTCCAGCGATCGACGGTCCACCACCAGCGCCCCAGGGTGCTGGTATCGGTGCGCGAGGCGATGCTCATGCCGCCACCTCCCGCACGAGTTGGCGGAAGACGTCGCCGCGCTGCTCGAAGCTCGCGAACTGGTCCCACGAGGCGCAGGCCGGCGACAGCAGCACCACCGCTCCGGCGACCCGCTCGGCCTGGGCCATGGCGTGGGCGCGGGCGACGGCGGTGCCCAAATCGCCGCATTGGGTGAAGGCCACCTTGCCGTCGAGCCGGCGGCCGAAGGCCGGCGCCGCCTCGCCGATCAGGAAGGCGTGGCGGATGCGGCCGAAATGGCGCTCCAGCGCGTCGATGCCGCCCTCCTTGGGCTGGCCCCCGGCGATCCAGTAGACGTCTTGGTAGCAGACCAGCGCCTTCTCGCAGGCGTCGGCGTTGGTGGCCTTGCTGTCGTTGACATAGAGGACGCCGTTGACCGTCGCGACCAGTTCCTGGCGATGGGCGAGCCCCGGATAGGTGGCCAGCGCCTCGCAAATCTCGTCGGGGTCCATGCCGGCGTGCCGCGCGGCGGCGAAGGCGGCGCAGGCGTTCTGCCAGTTGTGGCGGCCGGGCAGCGAGGCGATGTCGCGCAGGTCCAGGCAGGCGACGGCGTCGTTCTCGGTGTCGTCGATCAGCACCCCGTCGGGGGCGTAGACGCCGCCCGGCACGCGGCGCTCGGCCGAGATGCCGACCGCGTGCCAGCGGCTGGCCGCCAGAATGGCCATCAGAACGCCCCGGCAGGTCGGATCGTCCATGCCGACGATGGCGGCGTGGCCGGGCTTCAAATAGCGGAACAGCCGCCGCTTGGCGGCGACGTAGCCCTCGATCCCGCCATGGCGCGCCAGATGGTCGGGCGTGATGTTGAGCAGCACCGCGACGTCCAGTTCGATGCTGTCCAAAAGCTCGATCTGGTACGAGGACAGCTCCATCACATAGGTGCCGCCGGGATCAAGCTCGGGCATCGCCAGCGCGGCGGTGCCCAGATTGCCGCCGGCCGCCGAGGACAGCCCGCAGCCTTGCGCGATGTGGCCCAGCAGGGTGGTGGTGGTCGATTTGCCGTTGGTGCCGGTGATCGCCAGGAACTGGCAGTTGCTTCGGGCGCGGCCCAGCAGCTCGACGTCGCAGACCATCGGGATGCCGCGCGCGACGGCGGTCTCGGCCACCGGATGCGGCGTGGGGAAGGTGTGGGGGATGCCGGGGCTCCACACCAGCAGGGCGCAGCCGTCCAGACCGCCGGTCAGCGGATCGGCCAGGGTCAGCCCCTCGGCGGT
>JADFZP010000651.1 GCA_015232485.1 Alphaproteobacteria bacterium | reverse complement strand
GTCGACGCCCGGCCGCAGGTGCCAGCCCCGCCGCCCGATCCGGACGAGGATCGGGGCAAGACGCCGTTCGACCGCCAGCGCGACGACGAGCGCGGCGATTCCTTCACGCCGCGTGGCGCGCGGGTCGGGACGTTCATCCTGTTCCCCTCGGTCAATCTGTCGAGCGAGTGGAACAGCAACGTCTTCGCCGAAAGCACCAACGAGGTCTCGGACACCATCCTGCGGGTCAAGCCGGTCATGCTGCTGCGCTCGGACTGGGAGCAGCACTTCCTGGCCGTCGAGGCGTCGGCCGAGGCGGTCCGCTTCATGGAATACACCAGCGACGATCAGAACAACGCCAGCCTCTCGGTGCGCGGCAATTACGACGCCTCGGAGGCGTTGAAGTTCAACGCCCGCGTGGCCTCGGATTTCGGCCACGAGGAACGCGGCGACCCCGACGCGGTGAACGGCGTCGAGCCGACGCCCACCCGCCAGTACACCGGCAAGGTGGGGATGGAGTATCGCCCGGCCCGCGTGGGCGTGACCGTCAACAACGAGGTCGTCCAGCGTGACTACGACGACGTCTCGGCCCTGGGTGGCGCGCCGATCAACAATGACGATCGCGACCGCCTGTCCAACAAGACGACCGTCCGCCTGGGCTATGAATATCTGCCCGACACCGACGCCTTCGTCGAACTTGGCTACAACGTGGTCCGCTACGACCAGCCGATCGACGACGCCGGCTATCGTCGCGACTCGAACGGCCAGCGCGTCGGCATCGGCACCGAGATCGATTTCACCGGCGTGACGGTCGGCGAGGTTTTCGTCGGCTGGGCCAGACAGGATTACGAGGACGACCGGCTGGAAACCTTCTCGGGCATCGACTTCGGATCGAGCTTGCGCTGGAACGCGACCAAGCTGACCACGGCGCGCCTGTCCGTCACCCGCAGCATCGACGAGGTGACCAACGCCGGCGCGTCGGGCCGCACCTCGACCTCGGGCCGGGTGGACATCGAACACGAGCTGTTGCGCAACTTGGTGACCGCGGCCTATGGCTCGTACATGCTGGGCGAATATTCGGGCATCACGCAGGAAGACGAGACGTGGTCGGCCGGCTTGAAGGCCACCTATCAGATGAACCGCTATCTGCAACTCGAGCCGCTTTTCGATCATCGCAAGCGCACCTCGAACGTCCCCAGCGCCGCCTTCACGCAAAGCGTGGCCCGGCTCAACGTGACGACGCGTTTTTAGGCTAGGATACGAAATCATATGGCCCGGCATTTGTTCCGCTCGCTCCTGATCCTGTTGCTGCTGGCGGGCTGGTCGATCGGAGCGACGGCCGGCGAGGCCGTCTATCAACTGGGCAGCGGCGACCGGGTGCGGGTCACCGTGTTCGGCGAGCCCGATTTGTCCGGCGAGTTCGAGGTCGGCGTCGACGGCACCCTGGCGATGCCGCTGGTCGGCGAGATCCGCGTCATGGGGCAAAGCCTGCGCGAGGCCGAGCGCACCCTCGAGGGGCGCCTCGCCCAAGGCTATCTGAAGCAGCCGCGCGCCTCGATCGACGTGCTGAACTATCGCCCCTTCTACATTCTGGGCGAGGTCAAGATTCCGGGCAAATATCCGTTCGAGACCGGCATGACGGTGCTGACCGCCGTCACGCTGGCCGGCGGCTTCACCTACCGCGCCGACGAGAAGGACATCGACGTGGTGCGGGGTGGCAACAAGGACGGCCCCATGAAAAAGGTGCCGCTCGACACGGTGGTGCAGCCGGGCGACACCATCCGCGTGAACGAACGGTTCTTCTAAGCCTTGGGCGCGCCCCTGCGCATCCTGGAGATCAGCCCCAGCTTCGATCCCGCCCACGCGTTCGGCGGCCCGATCGTTTCGACCCGCGACCTGTGCCGCGCCTTGGCCGCCGATGGGGCCTGCGAGATACGAGTGCTGACCACCGACGCCGCGTCGCCCACCCGCGCCGCGCGCTTGGCCGTGCCGGCCGGCTGGCATCGGCATCCCGCCGGCTTTTTGATCCGCTATTGCCGCTGGGCGCTGCCGCCCGATCTGAGCCCCGGATTGCTGGTCGCGCTGGTGCCGGCCCTACGCTGGGCCGAGGCGGTGCATCTGAACGGAGTCTATTCCTTCACCACCCCGGCGACCTTGCTGCTGGCGCGACTGCTCGGCCGGCCGGTGCTGTGGTCGCCGCGCGGCGCCCTGATGGACCCCGGCCACGGCGAGGGCCGGGTGAAACGGCTGTGGGATCGCGCCTGC
>JADFZP010000650.1 GCA_015232485.1 Alphaproteobacteria bacterium | reverse complement strand
AGGCCACCGAGGGCCTGGCCCCCCTGATCCGCCGCGAAATCTGGCGCGTGGTGCGGGCGATCAAGGAAACCGGCATCGCCACCATCATCGTCGACAAGAACGCGCATGTGCTGCTGGACTTGGCCGACCGCCACGTCATCCTGGTCAAAGGTCAAGTGGTCCACGACGGCGGGCCGGAAACGCTGAAGGCCGACCCCGAGATCTTGCGGCGTCACATCGGGTTGTGAGGAAGGCGGGGTCGAACACATGGCGTGCCGACAGTGGATCGGCTAACCTCGTGGCCTTGTTCGAGACGGTGTCGAGGAAGCCGTGCTGACCCAACTCACCATTCGGAACTTCAAGGGGTTCGAGGACGTCGACATCGAGTTGGGCGATCGCGTCGTCTTCATCGGCCCGAACAACTCCGGCAAGACCTCGGCTCTGCAAGCGCTGGCCCTGTGGGATCTGGGTCTAAAACGATGGATCGAGAAGCGTGGCGCCGGCGCGGTTCCGAGAAAGCGACCGGGCGTCACGGTCAGTCGCCGCGACTTGATCGCCGTTCCGGTGCCCGACGCGAACCAACTTTGGCGCGACTCGCACGTCCGCGCGACGGCGCGGAAGGGCACCCAGAACATACGCATCGATATCGTGGTCAAGGGCGTCACGGGCGGAAAGGCCTGGGAATGTGGGCTGGAGTTCGACTATGCGAACGAGGAATCCTTCTACTGCCGCCCCTTGCGCCTGACCGACGAGGCGCAGCCCGAGCGGATGCCGGTGCCGCGGGAGGCGGACGTCCGGGTCGCGTTCTTGCCGCCGATGTCGGGCCTGACCGCGACGGAACTGCGCCTGGACGCGGGAGCCATCAATGTCCGCGTCGGCGAAGGCCGCACGGCCGAGGTCCTGCGCAATCTGTGTCACCAAGTCCTGGAGAGGTCGGACGGGGAAGAACAGTGGAAAAGGGTGGCGACGCGTATACGCGATCTGTTCGGCGTCGCCTTGGAACACCCGAAATACAGCGTCGAGCGCGGCGAAATCAATCTCGCCTATCGCAACCCGAGAGGGATTCGGCTCGACATATCCGCTTCCGGCCGTGGCTTGCAGCAGACATTGTTGCTGCTGGCGCACATGACGGTGAATCCGGGTTGCGTGTTGTTGCTCGACGAGCCGGACGCTCACCTCGAAATCCTCCGGCAGCGACAGATCTATCAAATTCTCACCGACGTGGCGCGGGAACACGGCAATCAGATGATCGCCGCCAGTCACTCCGAAGTGGTCCTGAACGAAGCCGCCGACCGCGACATCGTTGTCGCCTTCGTGGGCCGGCCGCATCGCATCGACGATCGCGGTTCGCAAGTGCTGAAATCACTCAAGGAAATCGGGTTCGACCACTATTACCAGGCCGAAGAGGTCGGTTGGGTTCTTTACCTCGAAGGCTCGACCGACCTGGCGATTCTCAGGGCCTTCGCGGACGTGCTCGATCATCCGGCGAAGAGTCACCTGGAACGCCCCTTCGTGCATTATGTGCTGAACCAGCCCACCAAGGCGCAGAGCCATTTCCACGGGCTGCGCGAGGCCAAGGCGGACTTGGTTGGCATCGCCGTATATGACCGATCCGACCGTGCGCCACCTGACGATTCGAGGCTTCGGCAGTATATGTGGAGCCGGCGGGAGATCGAGAATTACATCGCGCGGAGAGACGTCCTTCTGGCTTGGACGCGATGGAAGGCAGCCGATCAAGTCGCCGGGCCATTATTTGAGCGGGACTGGGTGTCCCAGATGGAAGCGAGCATCGACAGCCTGGAAGAAGCTTTGGCCAAGCTGCGCAAACCCTCGCCGTGGGGCGCCGACATCAAGGTGACCGACGATTTCCTCGACCCGTTGTTCGCGGATTTCTTCGAGCGATTGAAGCTACCCAATTTGATGCGCAAGACGGATTACCACGATCTGGCACGGTTCGCCCGCGCGGAGGATCTCGACCCCGAGATCGGGCGGGTGCTGGACGCGATTGTCGATGTCGCCTCCACTGCCCGGCCACGCCGCGACTGACCTTCAAGCCTCGCACGCATCCGCGCCGGCCATCGCGCCGCCAGGGATCACCACGGCAACCAGCGTTACGGCCAGGACGTTCTCGTCAGGGCCCCCAACCGCAACACGCACTCCATCACATCCGGCTCGTCGCTTTTCCCCACGCTGAACCCGCACCTGCGCGCCAGACGCAGCATCGGCGCGTTTTCGGCCAGGATTTGCGCCACGATGGCGCCGGTGCCGC
>JADFZP010000649.1 GCA_015232485.1 Alphaproteobacteria bacterium | reverse complement strand
AATTCCGCCGCTCTGCTGCGCCATGAATTCGAGATGGGCGTTTCGGTGGTGCCGGCAATGCTGCTCGGCGCCTGGGCGATCCGGGCGCGCGGCCGGCCGTCCCTTGGGCTGGCGGCGGTCCTGATCGCGCCGCTGGCGGTGACCCTGGGCGACGCCGATTGGGCGGCCTTCCTGAAGACGCTGCCCTATGTCGGCAACAACGCGCACATGGTCCGCTGGTGGTCGGTGTGGTCGTTCTTAGGCATGCTGGCCGCGCCATTCGCCTTTGATCGGCTGGCCCCCGCGGCGCGGCGGCCGGCGGCGCTCGCCGCCTTGTGCCTGCTGATCGCCGCCCAGGCCCATGTGAGCGCCCAGCCTCAAGCCTTCGCCCGCTTCGACCCCGGCCCGGTCGAGCGCGCCCATCGCGCCCTGGCGGCGGGAGCCAACCTGCCGCCGATCACCGCGATCGGCCTCAGCCCCAGCGACGGGCGGCGGGACACGCCGTTCCTGGACGGCGTGTCGGCCCTCAATTGCTACGAGCCGCTGTTCGGCTATCGCCAGCAAAGCTTCCCGCGCGGCGCCCTGACGCCTGGGCCGACCTTGGTCGCCGGCCCGGCCGGGCTGAACGTCAAGAATCCCGCCTGCCTCGTGTGGGGCGAAGCGAACGCCTGCGCGCCCGGCGACCATTTTCCGGCCGAGCGGCTGGACGACGCGAAGGCCTTCCTGGCGTGGCGGCCCTTTCCCTTCGCGATGCCCTGGTGGCAGTCCGCCGCCCAGGCGCTGGGCGCCGCCGCGCTGCTCGGCGCGCTGCTGGCCATGGTGGCGAAACGCCGCCGGGACCGCTAGCATGGCGGCTGTCGGTTGTCGGAGGATCGGATGGAAGAGGGGGCGCTGCGCCTGGCGCTGGTGACGCCGGTCCATGACGACTGGCCGGCCTTTCTGCGCCTGGTCGGCGAGATTTCGGCGCTGTCGCCGCAAGGCGTCGCGGCGATCGACATTCTGGTGGTCAATGACGGCTCGCTGCTGCCCCCGCCCGAGGCGGTGCCGGCCGGCGGGCTGGTCGAGCGGGTCGAAATCCTTGAACTGGCCTGCAATCTGGGCCATCAGCGGGCCATCGCGCTGGGCCTCGCGCAGGTGGTGACGGCGGGGCGCGCCGACATCGTGGCGGTGATGGATTCGGATGGCGAGGACCGGCCGCAAGACTTGGCCGCGCTGATCGCCGCCCAAGCGGCCGCGCCCGGTTCGGTCGCGGTGGCGCGCCGCACCCGCCGCTCCGAGGGGCCGGTGTTCGCGCTGTTCTATGTGCTCTACAAGCTGCTGTTCCGCATGCTGACCGGGCAGTCGATCTCGTTTGGCAATTTCGCGGTGCTGCCGTTCGCCGCCGCCCGGCGCCTCGCCTACATGGCCGAGACCTGGAACCATTTGGCCGGCGCGCTGGTCCGCTCGCGGCTGCCGCTGGCGATGGTGCCGACCGCGCGCGGCCGGCGCTGGTTCGGCGTCTCGCGGCTGGGATTCATCGGGGTCACCGTGCATGGCTTGCAGGCGGTGTCGGTGTTCGCCGACCGACTGTTCGCGCGCCTGCTGCTGGTCTCGGCCGGGCTGGCCGCCTTCTCGCTGGGCGCGGCGGCGGTGGTGGTCGGCATCCGCCTGTTCACCACGCTGGCCATCCCCGGCTGGGCGAGCGGCATCGTCGGCCTGCTGGCGGTGGTCTTCCTGCAGGCGATCCTTTTGTCCGTTTCGGGGGTGGTGCTGGTGCTGAGCAGCCGCGCCATGCCGGGCGTGGTGCCGATGCGCATGCTGGCCGATCTGGCGCTGGGCTGTCGCCCTATTGCTCGGCCCGGCTGAGGGCGGGCGCGGGCGGTCGGGCGGGTTCCGGCGGCTCGATGCCGCGACCCTCGTACCAATGGGCCAGGGCGAGCACCGTCCACAGGCGGCGGTGGTGATCGGCGCCGCGCTCGCGATGGGCGCGCAGCAGGCCGCGGCAGGCCTCGCGATCGAGGACGCCGTCGCGGAACAGCCGTCCATCGGCCAGCATTCCCTCGAGCGCGTCGCCGGTTCGCCCGCGGAACCATCCGGCGGCCGGCGGTTCGGGCGCCTCGGGCGCCGGCTGGCCGGTCATCCGCTCGAACAAGGCGCGCGGAGCGATCCGCTCGGCCGAGGGGATGGCCAGCGCGTAATCGACCAATTGGTCGTCGAGGAAGGGGGCGCGCATCTCGACGCCATGGGCCATCGCCATGCGATCGAGCGTGGCCATCAGGCGCTCGGGAACGCC
>JADFZP010000648.1 GCA_015232485.1 Alphaproteobacteria bacterium | reverse complement strand
TATGTAGAGTTCCCTGCTGACTCTTGGTGGTGCCGTTGGCGCGTAGGATGTTGAGGGCGAAGGTGCGGAAGCGGGCGAAGTGGCCGGCCTTGGTTCGGATTCGGCTGTGGTCCTCGAAGAAGCTGACGTCTCGGACGTAATGGCTGCGGGTTTCAATCCTCCAATGATTGCGGATCGCGGCGCCGACGACGGCGGCGGGCAGGCTTGTCTGGCAGGCGTAGAGCGAGACCTCGTCGGTCTTGTGCCAAAGGCCCGACTTAGTGTCCTTGTGCCAAGTGAGGCGGGTGACGCGGGCGATGGCGACGACCAGGCCGTCCCAGTCGGGTCCCAGGCGCCCGACGACATCGAAGGTCTCGACCCGCCGATGCTCCTGGCGGCCATGGCTGTTGCGGTCGATGGTTTCGGCGCTGTCGGCGGCGGCCTCGGCGGCGCAGATCGCCTGGGCCGCGTCGAACAGGGTCGGCTGGTTACCTTACCTAGGCGTCCAGGACGGACGGGCGGGCGTTTGGGGAAGATCCTGGCAACGAGCCGTTGATCAAGCCACCAAAAGGGGCGTAATTTTGCCGCCTGACAAGCGCAGCCAACTGTCTCCCCAACCGGTCGCACTTTAATGGGTGGAAACGGATGGAAGAATTGGATGACTGACGCCCGATGGGCGGTGCTGACCAGTGTCGCCGTTGCCAATCGCGTCGGGGTTGGCGCGACCTTCGTGCGGGCGAGCCAGAGCGGAGAGGCGGAGGCGGCCGAAGCGGCTGGGCAGATCGAGAACAAGGGTGGGGGCTACTGGCTGACCATGGCCGGTGCCGAGGCGCTGGCGGCGCGGCGGATCGAACCGTGAATTCTGGGAGCCTCTTGGAGCGTCCGGCTTGATGCCCATCACCAGTTTAGGAGGGGCGCTCATGAAGCGCGATTCGCGCGGGCGACACAAGGGTACGCCCCAACCCTGGCCTTCGAGGATCCGCCCCTGACCCCTCGCCCAACCTCCCCGTGTCCTACCCGCGTGAGGCCAAGCGCGAAGGAGGGCGCCAGGGTGTTTCCAGCACGAGGTGGACGTTAACATTTCAGGTTGCCTCCGGCTTTTGGCATGCTATCGTGCGCTGTTTTCCTGACCAGCTTCGAGACAGTTCCATGGAAGAGCAGCTCGTCAACATGCTCGGGCACCAACGCCTGTTTCTCCTCCTGCAGCTTTGGGAGACCATCAAGGCGGAGGAACGCAGGCGGGATTCGAAAGGTCTAGTGTCGCACGGATTCAAGGTTTTCTGCCAGAACGACGAAGACGGAATTCTGAACGAGATTTTCCGGCGGATCGGTACGACCAACAGGTTCTTCGTCGAGATCGGGGTCGGGGCGACGGAAAACAACACGCTTTTTCTGCTGTTGCAGGGCTGGCGGGGGGCCTGGGTCGACGGCGCCAAGGAGATTCACGACGAAGCGGTCAGGCGCTACAGGGACCATGTGGGCAGCGGCCGGCTGCGACTGGCCCAGGCCTTCATTCAGCCCGGCAACATAGAGGAGTTGATGGAGAAGGTCGAGGCGCCGGCCGAACTGGATCTGTTCTCGCTGGACATCGACGGCAACGACTATCATGTGCTAAAGGCTCTGACGCGCTGGCGTCCCCGCGTGATCACGCTGGAATACAACGCGCAGTTCGGGCCGGCCGGCGACTATGTCATGCCTTACACTCCGGATCATTCCGGTTGGCCCGGCAACATGGCCTTCGGCGCCGGCCTGAAGCCGCTCTCGGATCTGTGCGCCGAGAAGGGTTATGCCCTGGTCGGGTGCAGCTACAATGGTGTCAACGCCTTCTATGTCCGCGAGGATTTGCTGGCCGACCACTTCTCCGAGCCCTTCACCCCCGACCACCACTGGCGCCCGCCCCTCTACCCGCTGACCGGCTTGCCGCAACTGGGGCATCCCATCCCGGACAACGGCCGAAGCCTGATGCCCGACGCGCCGCGGTGAGGCGAGACAATGCGACAGGCGGCGCCGTTGCGGGCCGGCTGTCCCCCGCCGACATCGAGCATATCGGCGATGAAATCGAGCATGGGCAAGGTCGAAAAGCGCGAGCTGGTGCGTATATCCTGAACGCCTTTCGCGCCGTCATGCGCGAGCTTTACCGCATTTGCCGGGACGGCGCGTCGATCACGGTCACCGTCCCCCATCCCCGGCATGACAATTTTATCGGCGATCCGACCCACGTGAAGGCGGCCGACCGCGCCCCGATCGACTATACGGAGGCTATCAACGGCGGATTG
>JADFZP010000647.1 GCA_015232485.1 Alphaproteobacteria bacterium | reverse complement strand
CGCGAAAGCGGGGGTCCATGTTGGGTGTGGAGATGGAGTGATCCGCCAAATATAGATGCGACAGCGCGATTGATTCCCGCTTTCGCGGGAATGACGATAAAAATGGAGCAACCCCGCGCTCGTTACTCTCAGACACCCAGCACGTCGCGCATCGAATAAAGCCCCGGCGGGCGGTGGTTCAGCCACAGGGCGGCGCGCACCGCGCCCTTGGCGAAGACGACGCGCGACGAGGCCTTGTGGCCGATTTCGATGCGTTCGCCGTCGCCCGCGAAGATCACCGTATGGTCGCCGACCACGTCGCCGCCGCGCAGGGTGGCGAAGCCGATTTCGCCTTGGGGCCGGGCGCCCGTGATGCCGTCGCGCGAGCGCCGCGCCACCGCGTCGAGATCGGCGGCGTGGCCGGCGGCGGCGGCGCGGCCCAGCATCAGGGCGGTGCCCGAGGGGGCGTCGACCTTGTGGCGGTGGTGCATCTCGACAATTTCCACGTCGAACGAGGGGCCGAGCGCGCGGGCCATCTGCTCGACGGCGGCCAGCAGCAGATTGACGCCCAGGCTCATATTGCCGGCCTTGACGATCGGGATGCGGCCCGACGCCTGGAGGATCGCCTCGTCGTGCTCGGCTTCCAGGCCGGTGGTGCCGATCACCAACCCGCAGCCGCGGCCGGCCGCCAAGGCGGCGTGGCGGGCCGAGGCGATGGGGACGCTGAAATCGATCACCGCGTCGGCCACCTCGAACAGCCGTTCGGGTTCGCCGACCACGGTCACACCGAGCGGCCCCTGGCCGAGCAATTCGCCGATGTCGCGGCCGACCGCGTCCGAGCCGGGCCGTTCGGTGCCGCCGGCCAGTTCGCAGCCCTCGGCGGCCATCACTTCCATAGCCAGCATGCGACCCATGCGGCCGGCGCAGCCGATGATGCCGATCTTCATGGCGTCACTTCTCCGTCAGATCGTCCCACAACTCCTTCACCTTGGCGAAGAAGCCGGTCGATTCGGGGCTGTGCGAGGTTTCGTCGCTGCCCGCCTTTTCGAATTCGCGCAGCAGGTCCTGCTGGTGCTTGGTCAGATTGACCGGCGTCTCGACCACCGCCTCGACGAACATGTCGCCGCGCGCCGGGCTGCGCAGCACGCTCATGCCCTTGCCCTTGAGGCGGAACTGGCTGCCCGACTGGGTGCCCGGCGAGATGGTCAGCTTGGCCCGCTGGCCCTCGATGGTGGGCACCTCGATGGTGCCGCCCAGCGCGGCGGTGACCATGGCGATTGGCACCCGGCAGCGGATGTTGGCGCCCTCGCGCTGGAACAGCCGGTGCGGCTTGACCGCCAGGAAGATGTAAAGATCGCCCGCCTGGGCGCCGCGCACGCCGGCCTCGCCCTCGCCCGGCAGGCGGATGCGGGTGCCGTCCTCGACGCCGGCCGGTATGTTGACCGCCAGCGTCTTTTCCTTGCGCAGGCGGCCGGCGCCGCCGCAGCTTTTGCAGGCGTCCTTGATGACCCGGCCGAGTCCCTGGCAGGTCGGGCAACCGCGCTCGATGGTGAAGAAGCCCTGCTGGGCGCGCACCTTGCCGGCGCCGTGGCAGGTCGGGCAGGCGATCGGCTGGCTTCCGCCCGCCCCGCCGGTGCCCTTGCAGTCGTCGCACGGCGCCGAGGTCGGCACGCGAATCGTCGCGTTCGAGCCGGCATAGGCCTCTTCCAGCGAGATTTCCATGTTGTAGCGCAGATCGGCCCCGCGCCCCGCGCCGCCGCCGCCGCGCCGTCCGCCCATGAACTCGCCGAACATCTCGTCGAAGATGTCGGCGAAGCCCGAGGCGAAGTGGAAGTCGAAGCCCCCGCCTTGGCCCGCGCCACCGCCGCCGCCGCCGCGCCCGTTCTCGAAGGCGGCATGGCCGAAGCGATCATAGGCGGCGCGCTTCTGTTCGTCCTTCAGAACGTCGTAGGCCTCGGTGCATTCCTTGAATTTGTGCTCGGCCTCCTGGTTCCCCGGATTGCGGTCGGGGTGGTGCTGCATGGCGAGCTTGCGATAGGCCTTCTTGATCTCGTCGAGACCCGCGCCCTTCTGGACTCCGAGGAGTTCGTAATAGTCCTGCTTGCTCATGAAGAACTTTCTTTTGATTACCGGCGAGCTTTCGCTCGCCTCATTGTCCCTCGCCGGGCGGGGCCTCACGGCCCCTTGGCCGCCGCCTCAATGGCGGCTGGAAGTCTGGTGTTCGGCACCAGACACCATGCCGCCCCGGCGCGGGTATACCACGCCGGGGCGGCATC
>JADFZP010000646.1 GCA_015232485.1 Alphaproteobacteria bacterium | reverse complement strand
GGCGCCGATGCGGCGGGCGGTGTCGCTGGGCACCGAGGCCAGCAGCGCCGCGACCTCGTCGCCGCTGGTGGCGACCAGCACCTCGCGCCCCGGCTCCAGGAACAGGTCGAGCCCCGGCCAGGAATCGCTGATCAGGCAGGCGGCGGCGCCCGCCGCCTCGAACACGCGGGTGGGCGGCGAAAAGCCCCAGCGCGCCATGCTTTCGCGGTTGACGTTCAGCACCATGCGCGCCGAACAGTTCAGGACGTTGTGATCCGCCGTGTAGACGTGGCCCAGCCGGACGACGTTGGGCGGCACCGCCTTGTCCTCCCAGCCGCTGCCGCCCAGCAGGAAGCGCTGGTCGGGCAGGCGGCGGGCGGCGTCGAGGAAGAATTCGTCGATGCGCGCCTCGCGGTCGGGCAGCCGGTTGGCGATCAGGCAAAGGTCCGAGGCGCGGGCCGGATCGGGCGCCACCGGATGATGCGTCTCGGGGTCCAGCGCGTTGTAAACGGGCACGCAGACCTTGGCGCCCAGTCGGCGATAGGCCTCGGTGACCGGCGCGCCGCCGCCATAGGTCAGCACCATGTCGAAGCCGGGCAGCCGGGCGCGCAAGGGGTGGGCCGGGTCGGCGGCCATGCCGTCCAGGGTGGCCGGCGCGTCGACGTCCCAGAAGATGGCGAGGCGCCTTGGCCGGCCGCCGGCCGAAACGGCGGCCTCGAGGAAGTCGTCGAACACGCCGACGCCGCTCGCCTTGATCAGCGCGTCGGCGCCGCGCGCGTGTTCCAGCGCCCGCTCGACGCCGTCCTGGGTCGCGGCGTAGACCACCACCCGCGCCCAGGTCGGGGCCTCGATGTCGCGGTGTTGCTGGCGGCCATAGGCGTCGGGCTCGTAGAAGGTGATGCGATGGCCCAGCGCGGCCAATTCCTTCAGGATGCCCCGGTAATAGGTGGCGGCGCCGTTCCAATAGGCCGACAACAGGCTGGAGCCGAAAAAGGCGATGTCCATCATGCGACCTCGCGACGGATGGCGATCAGTTCGTCCAGGCGGTGCGCGCAGGTGTGGCGCGCCCGGATGGTCTCCAGCCCGCTGGCGGCCATCTCGGCGGCCATCGCGGGGTCGGCCAGCAGGTCGCGCAGGTGACGGGTCATGGCGCGTCCATCGATCGCCATCAGGAAGTCGCGGCCCGGCCGGAACAGGCCCTCGGAGTCGCGCCACGGCGCGCTGACCAGCGGAATGCCGCAGGCCAGGGCCTCGAAGACGCGGATGGTGGGAATGCCGGGCAGCGCCTCGACATAGGGGCGGCGCGGCACGTGGACGGTGACGCGATGGCGGGCGAACAGGCGCGGCACCTCGTGATTGGGGCTCCAGCCGCCCCAGCGGGCGCCGGCCTCGGCGACCGCGCGAACGGCGTTCTCGGGATAGCGCACCCCATGGATCAGCGCCTTGAGGCCGAGTTGGCGGATCGGCAGCAGCAGGTATTCGACCAGTTCCGTGGTGCGCTCGCCGTCGCCCCAATTGCCGATCCACACCAGATCGCCCTCGATGGGCTCGCCGGGCAGCGGGCGGAACAGGGTGTCGTCGGCGGCCTCGTGCCAGGTGAAGGCGCGCCGGCCCCAGCCGCGCGCCGCCCACACCGCGCGCAGCGAATCGCCATAGGCCAGAACGCCGTCGAAGCCGTCGAGCGAGGGCAGGGTCTCGGGCGCCGACACGGCGCGGTGGTGGGTGTCGTGATAAAGCAGGCGATAGCCGCCGACCCGCACCCGATGGCGGGCCAGGCGGCGCAGGATCGTGGGGTCGTTCCATTCATGGGCGAGCACCAGATCGGCGCCCTGCAACGCCTCGTCGAGATCGAGGCTGGGGGCGCGGTACAGCGTCGAGGTCAGGCCGGGAAGGGCCGCCGCGACGCGGCCCAGCGCCGCGTCGCCATGCTCGGCGATCAGGTTGCGGCGGCTCCAGCCGTCTTCGGGTTCGAAGACGCGCACCTCGTGGCCGCGGTCGATCATGGCCCGCATCATGCCGCGCAGGAAATGCGCGTTGCCGTGATTCCAATCGGACAGCAGGGAATGGGCGAACAGGACGAATCGCATGATTGTTTCTTCTTCTTTGGACGGTGGCCCTTATAGCTGGGCGGCGCGGGCCGGCTTTGCCGCTGGACCGTCGGCGAGCGTCGCATAGGAGCGAAGATAGGCGTCGGTCATCCGGCGCAGGGTGAAGCCCCGCGCGCGGCGGCGCGCCGCCTGGCCCAGCGCGGTGGCGGAGCGGGCGTCGTTGCCCAGGCTGGTCAGG
>JADFZP010000645.1 GCA_015232485.1 Alphaproteobacteria bacterium | reverse complement strand
AGGCGGCGCCGCGCTCGATCTGCACCACGCTATGGGTGACGTGGAAGGCGTGGGACAGTTCGCGCTTGATGGCCGACAGCGTCGCGTCGGGGTCGGCGCCATCGGTCAGACGGGCATGCAGGGTGACCAGCGGCGCGCCGCCGGTCAGCGACCACGCATGGACGTGATGCACGTCGGCCAGTCCGTCGATGCTCTCGATCAGCACCCGGCGCACGTCGTCGATCTCGAAGCCCTCGGGCGTTCCTTCCAACAGGATGTGGCTGGCGGCCCGCACGAGGCGCGACGCGCCGACCAGGATCAAGCCGGCCACCGCGACGGAAAGCAGCGCGTCGATCGCCATCCAGCCGGTCGCCAGGATGACCAGCGCGGCCAGGATGGCGGCCCCCGAGCCGAGCAGATCGCCGATCACATGCAGCATGGCGCCGCGCATGTTCAGGCTGGCCTGCCGCCCGCCCCCCTGGCCGTGTCCGCCGAGCACCCTTAGCACGATCAGATTGACGGCCATTCCGCCGGCCGCCACGGCCAGCATCGGCAGGCCCGCCACCGGCTGTGGATGGGCCAGCCGCAGGGCGGCCTCCCAAGCGATCCACACCGACACGGCGACCACCGCCAGACCATTGATCAGGGCGGCCAGGACTTCGAGCCGGCGGTAGCCGTAGGAGCGTTGGGGATCGGCGCTCATGCGCCCCAGGCGGATGGCGCCCCAGGCGAGGCCCAAGGCCATCGCGTCGGTCAGCATGTGCGCGGCGTCGGCCAGCAGCGCCAGCGAGCCCGAGAGGAGCCCGCCCGCCGCCTCGACCAGCATGAAACCGGCGGTCAGCGCGAAGGCCACCAGGGTGCGGCGCTCGTCGCCGGCCTGGTGGCTATGCCCATGCCCGTGATGGCCGGGGGTGCCCTCGGCCATGGTGGACACGGTCAGGCGTTGATGGACTCGGACTGGCCGGACTCGCCGCCGTCCTGGCCGGACTCCGACGAATTCTCGTCGTCGCCTTCCTCGGGCTGTTGGTCCTCGGCGGGCGTTTGAGCCGGCCGGCGCTGGACGTTGCCGTTGTTGGCGCTGTTGATGCAGCGGAAATAATGCTCCGCGTGCTGGTAATAATTCTCCGCCGCGATGCGATCGCCTTGAGCGGAGGCGTCACGAGCCAGGGCCAGATATTTCTCCAGCACCTGATGCGCATTGCCACGAACGCGCATCTCGCCACCATTGTCGAAGGGTTGATTGCGCACCGGCATGTGTTTCTTGCCGGAGCCATTGCTGAGGCTGCGTCCACGAGAACGTTTGTTGATTGGACCCTTCATGACACCTTCGATGCTATAATGGTCAAGTCGAAGTTACCCGCTCTCCCGAGACCTCGTCGAGGCCCGCAGATCCGCAAACGCCGGATGTGCGATTTTCGGAAAGGGGATTGGGCGATGCCCGGTGCGGAGCCAGCGGCTCGACGCAACCGAGAGCAAGATCGCTTTGCGAGGATGACCCTACTCGGGAAGACGGCTTCTTCCAACACTTTTTTTCAGGTCCCTCTATTCAGAACGACGCAACGTTCGATGCCCGCCAAGTCCCGCCGGGTACCCGCCGGCCGCAGGCCCGCCGCGGCCGCGATGCGAAGCACCGGCTGCGCCTGACCCTCTCCAACCTCGAGAACCGCGATACCGCGGGGCGCCAGAAGGCGCGCCACATGGGGCGCGAGCGAACGATAGCAGTCCAGCCCATCGGCCCCGCCGGCCAGGGCGCCGCGCGGATCGAAATCCGCGACTTCGGGCGCCAGTCCGGCGATGTCATCTTCCGGGATATAGGGTGGGTTGGCGACGATTGCATCAAACAATCCGGCGAGGCCCATACCCCAATCGCAAGCCGCGAAGTGCGCCCTTTGCGCCATGGACAGGGCTATTGCGTTGCGCCGGGCCACCGCCAGCGCCTCAGCCGAGCGATCCACCCCCAGACCGCGCGCGTGCGGCAATTCGGACAGCAAGGCCAGCAGCAGACAGCCGGTGCCGGTGCCGAAATCGAGCAGCGCGAGTTCGGCGTCCCGCCGGGGCAGGCTGGCCAGCACCGCGTCGACCACCGTCTCGCTGTCGGGACGCGGGTCGAGGGTGGCGGGGCCGACCTCGAACTCCAGGCTCCAGAATTCGCGCCGTCCCATAATCCGCGCCACCGGCTCGCGCGCCTCGCGCCGGGCCAGCATGGTCTCGAAGCGCGCTTGCTGGTCCGGCGTGGGCACCCGCTCGGGCCACGTCACCAAAGACAGCGGCGCCACCCCCATGGCATGGG
>JADFZP010000644.1 GCA_015232485.1 Alphaproteobacteria bacterium | reverse complement strand
GCGCGGACTTCAAGCCAGAGGGGGTCGCCGTGGTGGGCGGGCTGGTCGCCGCCGTGGACGCCGCGCGGGCCGCCGGCGCCGCCGAGGCGATGGTGATCGGCGGCGCCCGCCTGTTCGCCGAGGCGCTGCCGCTGGCCGACCGAATCCACCTCACCGAAATCCACGCCCAGGTCGAGGGCGACGGGGTCTTCCCGCCCTTCGACCGCGCCGAATGGCGCGCGGTGACGCGCGAGCGCCATCCCGCCGCGGCGGGCGAGGTGGCCGATTACAGCTTTGTGACGCTCGACCGGCGGCAAGACGCCATCAAGGCAAGTATAGCCTAGCGTGCGACACAAACGTATCGCATCCCTTTTCACCGCACATTAATACTTTCGCTTCTAGAGTGGCCATTAATTGGTGCGCTAGTCTTTCCCGCGTCCGATTTGAGGAAATCTAGAATGGGTAATTTCAAGATTGGCGTGCGGTTGGTGGCCCTGGTGACGCTGTTGTCGTCGGTGGTGATCGTGATGATCTGGCTCGGCGCCCGCGGGATGGGCGCCATCGAGGCGGGGCTCAAGACGGTCTACGAGGATCGTACCGTCGCGCTGGGTCAAGTCGCGGAAATCCAAAACACTCTTCAGCGCATCCGCATCCGCGCCGTCAACACCGTGTTGGCCGAGGACGAGCGGGACCGCGCAAAGCAGATCGCCGACATCCGGGGCTTCGAGGCGGGCATCGACAAGATCTGGTCCGCCTACATGGCGACCTATCTGACCCCGGAAGAGAAACAGATCGCGGATAGATTGGCGCGACTGCTCGACGACTATCGCGATGTCCGTGTCGAAGTATTGAAGCTGGCCGCCGCGGGAAGCCGCGACGCCGCCATGGCTTTGGCGCGGGGCGCCGCCAACGAGCGGTTTCGCGCCGCGGAAGAGGAGATCCAGGCGCTGGTCGATCTCCAGATCCGCGTGGCTCGGGAAGAGTACGAGAAGGGCGTGGCGACCGCCGCATCCAGTGAATGGCTGTCGCTCGCGCTTGGAGGCGGGGGGCTGCTGATCGGCGTCGTTCTCGCGCTGGCCGTCGTCCGTTCGATCACCGGCCCGCTGAGGGACTCGGTCGCGGTCATGGGCCGCTTGGCGAAGAACGATCTCGACGTCGAAGTGCTCGGCCAGCGACGGAAAGACGAGGTCGGCGACATCAGCCGCGCCGTCCAGGTGTTCAAGGACAACGCCGTCGCGATGCGCCGCATGGAAGCCGAGCAGGTGGAGATGAAGAACCGCGCCGACGTGGAGAAGCGTCAGGCCATGCGCCAACTGGCCGATGGCTTCGAGTCCAGCGTGAAAGGCGTCGTGCAGGGCGTCTCGTCGGCGGCCACCGAGATGCAGGCGACCGCGTCGTCACTGTCCTCGGTCGCCGACCAGGCCTCGACGCGGGCGACGGTGGTGTCCGCCGCGGCCGAACAGGCGTCGACCAACGTTCAGACGGTCGCGTCGGCCGCCGAGGAGCTGTCCTCGTCGATCGGCGAAATCGGCCGCCAGGTCGCCCAGGCGTCAACCATGGCCGGCAATGCCGTCGAGCGGGCCAATCGGACGGACGCGCTGGTCCGCGACCTGGCCGAAGCCGCAAATCGCATCGGCGAAGTGGTGGCCCTGATCAACGACATCGCCAGCCAGACCAACCTGCTGGCCCTCAACGCCACCATCGAAGCCGCTCGCGCCGGCGAGGCGGGCAAGGGATTCGCGGTCGTCGCCAACGAGGTGAAGTCGCTGGCCAATCAGACGGCCCGCGCCACCGACGACATCAGCAAGCAGATCGCGGGCGTCCAGGGGGCCACCCAGCAGGCGGTCGGCGCCATCAAGGACATCGCCGGCCTGATCACCTCGATCAACGAGGTCTCGGCCGGCATCGCCTCGGCGGTCGAGGAGCAGTCGGCGGCGACCCGGGAGATCGCCCGCAACGTTCAGCAGGCGGCGGCCGGAACCCAGGAGGTGACCACCAACATCGCCGGCGTCCAGCAGGCCGCCGAAGAGGCCGGCCACGGCTCGCGCCAAGTGCTGGGGGCCGCCGGTGAATTGTCGCGCCAGTCCGAGAATCTTCGGCGCGAGGTGGACTCGTTCATCGCCCGCGGGCGGGCGGGCTGACGACGGGAGCGGAGACGTCTCGCGCCGCCCCGATCTCCTTTTCCACCTCGCGGAAGGACTCCTCGATGGTGGCCAGCAGGCCGGTGGCCCGGGTCGGATCGCCCGACTTGACGAAATCCCGGCCGGCGGCTCGCAGGCGGATGGCGCCGACCG
>JADFZP010000643.1 GCA_015232485.1 Alphaproteobacteria bacterium | reverse complement strand
CTCCGCATCCCAGCCGTCGCGAGGCCTGCGCGCGGCGCCGCGAGGCCAGCACGGCGGGCAGGCCGCGCACGCCTTCGACGACCCCGCGCCAGGTGGCGGGGAACACCCCCATGGGGACGGCGCGGACCAGCATGACCGCCGTCATCAAGGCGTGCAGCGGCAACAGCGGCCACACCAGCGGCCCCGGCATGTCCTTGACGAAGGTCCACATCCGGTTGCGGGTGCCGTGGAACACCGCGAAGTCGCCGCGCCGGCCGCTCGACGCCGAGCCGGCGTGGCGCACCCGCGCCCGCTCCAGTTGCACCACCCGATGACCGAGCAGGCGCAGCCGGAAGCACAGGTCGACGTCCTCGAAATAGCAGAAATAGCTTTCGTCGAAGCCGCCCGCCTCGGCGAAGGCGTCGGCCCGGATGGCCGCCGCGGCGGCGCAGGCGGCGAAGGTCTCGTAGTCGGGCGGAATGGCGGCGGCCTGATGACCGATGCCGGCCCGCCACGCCAATCCGCTGGCGTGATAGGCGTCGCCGACGCCGTCGAGCACGCCCGGATCGTCCCAGGAAAGCTGGGTCGAGCCGAACACGGCGGCCCAAGGGTGGCGCTCGATGCCCTCGGCCAGCATGGCCAGCCAGTCGGGCTCGGCCACCGCGTCGGGGTTGAGCAACACCAGCCAACGGCCGCCGGCCCGCGCGGCGGCGCGGTTGTTGCCGGCGGCGAAGCCCAGATTGGCGCCGGCCTCGATCAGGGTCACCCCGGACCGGCCATCCGCCGCCGCCGCCGAGCCGTCGGTCGAGCCGTTGTCGACCACGATGATCTCGAAATCGCGCCAAGTCTGGCGCTCCAGCGCGTCGAGGCAGCGGCTCAGCCAAGGCCCGCTGCACCAATTCACCACCAGCACCGAGAAGAACGGCATCAGCCGCCCTCGAGCCAGGCGCTCGACAGGCGCCAAGCGGTGCCGTCGGCGCGGGCCAGCCCGATCTCGATCCGGCCGGGGACGGGAAGGGGGGGGAGGGCGAAGCCGACGGCTCCATCGGCCTCGGCCACCCCCTCGACGAGCCGGCCGGCGACGGTGGCGCGATACGCGCCGGGGCGGTCGGCGCGCAGCATCAGGCGGATCGGTGGCGCGGGTCTCAGCCAAGCGAGGTGCAGAACGCAGGAATCCTGGACGCGGTTGGTCCAGGCGTCGATGCCGAACAGCCGCCGCGCCGGACGCAAGGCGCGCGTCGCGCCGCGGATCAGCCGCAGCAATGCCGAGCCCTCGGCCAGATGGCCGGCGCGGAACCGCCATTCGACCAGCCGGCCGGCGAGCGGGCCGGCTTGGCGGCGGGCGATCTCGGCGATCTCGGCGAAACGCCGCGAAGCGCCGCTCGCCGTCTTGCTGTCGCCGTGCAGGCGGACCAGCGACAGCGGCCGGTCGAGGAAGCGGAAACGGGCGCCGCTTTCCAGCAGGCGGCACCACAGGTCCCAATCCATCGTGTAATGGCGCGCCTCGTCCAGGAAACCCGCCTTCTCGATCGCCCGGCGGCGCACGAAGCACGACGGCTGGGCGATCGTGCAGCCGCGCCGCAGATCCTCGGGCCGCGACGAGACGGCCGGGAAGTATTCGACGAAGCGGCCGTCGAAGGTGACGTGGACGGCATGGCCCCACACCACGTCGATCTCGGGATGCGCGGCGAACAGCGCGCCGACCAGGGGCAGGGTGTCGGGGAACAGCAGGTCGTCGGCGTTCAGCCAGGCCAGGATCTCGCCCGGCAGATTGCGCCAGCCGGCGTTGATCGCCGCCGACTGGCCGCCATCGGCATGGTGATAGCCCCAGGCCAGCAAGTCCTCGAAGCCGCGCGACGCCACCTGCACCGACTGGTCGGGCGTGGCGTCGAGCAGGGCGGCGCGCACCGGCCAGTCCTGAACGGCCAAGCTGGTCAGGGCTTCGGCCACGCACTCGGCATAGCCGTAGACCGGGAGGCTTACGGCGAAGGCGGGCCGGGGATCGGCGCGGGTTTCGGCGGCGGCGTTCATGGCGCGCAGCATGACCGCGGGGCGGCGGAACGGCAACGGCGGATTTCCGCCGGGCCAGGCCGATCGTCGCGGCTTTCGCATGCCTCATGCGCGGCATCATTGCACATGCCCTGTTGACTGGCGCGACAACCGGATTTAGTCTGTGATCATCCCTCGACAGAATCGTCGAAGGAGAATTGCTATCGTCAGGAGGACAAAATGGCCGATAAGCTTACCCTGTCCGCGTCCACCCGGACCAACCTGCTGTCGCTGCAGCGCACCACCA
>JADFZP010000642.1 GCA_015232485.1 Alphaproteobacteria bacterium | reverse complement strand
CGATGGTGGGAAACGCGAGACGGACTCCAATCGGATAGAGCGTCTTGTTGCCGCTGGAACTGTAGGCGAATCCCTCGAGCACCAGATGGGAATTGGCGGGAATCGGCAGTTTTGAGGTCAGGTGGCGGCACGCATGGAGCCTGCGTTTGCCATTGGGGCTGATTTCCTCGCCTCCGGCCGCCACATTCAAAAGGGAAAGAACGTGACGGATGGAGAATCCGCCGAAATCACCGGGCGAGCTCGGCTTCGGCTTGCCGAAATCTTCCTTTGGCGACGATCGGCCGGCCGAAAGCGCCGTCCACGGCAGCTGCAGTGAGCGGACCTCGTCGGCGACGTAGCGGATCATCACATCTTTCTCGTCGCTCTTTTCGTCATCCCGGCCGGGTTTCTTTTCCCGCTTGATCGTCCTCTTCGTGATGCCGACCTCCTCGGCGAGGATGCCGCTTTCGGCGCGGACGAGTCGCATGGGGTCGCAAGGCACGAGCGCATAGGAGTGGAAATCATCGATGGGCCGCGTGCCGGAGGCATCTTCCGGCCAAGCGCC
Source organism: Alphaproteobacteria bacterium (assembly GCA_015232485.1). Classification (GTDB taxonomy): domain Bacteria; phylum Pseudomonadota; class Alphaproteobacteria; order Rhodospirillales; family Magnetospirillaceae; genus JADFZP01. The sequence goes on along the minus strand of JADFZP010000642.1, from coordinate 1,738 downwards.
GATCCAGCCGAACATCGGCCGGCCGTCGCCATCCATTAGAGAGGGCATGACGATGTCGATTTCCCGCACAAACCGCGATCCAATGTCGTCATTCGGCAAAATGTAGACATGAACCGGGGCTTGATTCACGTTCTTGAACTGCGGAGCGGCGACGCCCCAGGCGCGCAGCTTGTAGCCGACGAGGGCGGCCAGGGCCGCGTGTGGCGGCAGCGCCTCGTCGTAGCCTCGGAAGTTGGCTGTGTGGTCGGGGACGGCCTTGAGGGTGAAGGGCTTCCATTTATGGGTCGCCGCCGAACGGGATGTGATCGCCACCTGCATGAAGGCCACTTCGTCCCGAGGACCGGTCAACCGAAACGCCTTCGCGCCCATGCCAGGCCCCATGCCGGCCGCCAATCCCTCCCGTTCGGCTCGGTCCCGCAGGACCGACGCGATGCCGTCGGCGGACAGGGGTTCGAGGCCATCGCGCCCGGCGTCCAACGCCACCGCCAGGCCCAGGGTGAATAGCGACGACCAGAGGCCGAGGCGGCCGTCGAACGGCACGCGCAGATCGGACACCTCGCGGCGAACCAGGGCCGCGATGAGGTCGGCGTAACCACCGCGGCGCTCGGCGCCGCTGCGGTCGCTCCAGGAGAGGTATTGGCCGGTCAGAACGTCCATGGCGAAAACCCATTGCAAAATCTCGTAAGGCTGATACTCTCATTACGAATTCAGTTAGTCAATCAGTGTTCATCGCGTGGTTCGATGCGGTTCCCGTTTTGGTCGAAGAGCAACTACCGATCCGCAAATCCGCCAACGGCCTTCCTTCCGGGGCACGATCACCCACGCGACGCGGCGATGGTTGCCAGCGTCCTGCTCGCCGAGGGAAGGGCGTGGCGCGACGCCCTGGAGCGCATGCTGGGGAAGGAGGCGGTCTTCGGCGCCATACCGGCGTTGCTGCTGGCGATCGGCATGCACGACGTCGCCAAATTCGCCCTCAATTTCGCCAGCATGGCCGACACGGCGTTGCGGCGGGCGGTGATCGAAGCGATGGCCGAGGCGAAGATGGCGACCGCCGTCAGTGCCGCTGGCCGGATGACAAGTCGAGAGCAGCATCTGAAGAGGATCTGCGGCGATGCACGCGCGCCGCGCGCAGAGCGCAGGGGAACGATCCACGAGCACCACTCGGCGACCAGCTCCTTCCTCTCCACATCGGGCGCGGCCTGTTGGAGCCGGAATAAATCGCACCCGTTGGCCGACGTCATCCGCGACGTCCTGCTTCGCCCCGGCAGCGAAGGCGGCCGCGACGGCTTCCGCCGCCTGATGGCGGCGGTCGGAGCCCATCACGGCGGCCCCGTCGAGCCGACGCCGTTCCAAGCGTCCCTGTGGACACCGCCGCCCGGGTTCGAGCAATGGGACAGCGTTCCCGCGAGCGGGCAATGCGTGCGGCTCCTGATCGCCGACCACGGCCTGGACGCAAGCGAGGTCGAGGCCGGGTTCGAGGTGGTCGGGACATGGCCGGCGGTGGCCGTCAATATGATCGCCGGAATCACGGTCGCCTGCGACTGGCTGGCTTCCGACGACCGGCATTTCCCCTTGGAGAGAAGTGCCGCCTTCGACCGACACGCCGCCGCGATCAACGCGGCGGCGATGATCGCCCAGGGGCGGGCGGCGCCGGAGCCGGCTGATCCATCGGGTCTGCCGGTTCGGCTGCGCGACCTGGCGCGCCGTGCCCCTGGGCGCCTTGGCAAATTCGCCGACC
>JADFZP010000641.1 GCA_015232485.1 Alphaproteobacteria bacterium | reverse complement strand
ACCCTGGTTTCGCGGTCGTCGGGAACGTCCGCCTCGTCGCAGACGCGAGCGAAAAACCTGTGAGGGTGCCCGCCATCCGGGTCGTCGCGCTTTCCCCAGATCTCTTCGGGCCGCCGCGGTAGGCACGATCCATCTTCAAGCCCGATGGCGCGCCAAGCCTCGGCGTCTGCCAACAGCCAACTTTCCGAAGCGGCCATTGGCAGGCAAGAGACCGTTTTCGGCCCGTCCGTTATACGCGAAAACCCGTCCCATATCCGCGCGTGGTGCCAGCGCCACCGCCGTTCTTCGGGGCTGTCCGCGTCGGCCATGAACACCACCACGTCGAAGCCCTCGATCGTCGCCTTGAGCTTGGCGGCCAGCGCCTTGGCGCCATGCCCCTCGGGCAACGGCCGGCTCCTTCGACTTGCGGCGGGCGAGAGCACGATGGCGCTTCTACCGATCGTCTCGATCTCGACATCGCCAAACCGCCGCAAGAAGGTGTCGAGCCAACCGGGAGCGGTGGGGTGTTTGGTTCCGACGTCGTGCGGCCCCTCGCCGACCACCAGGACGCGGATCATTTCTCGCCCGCTCTTTCCTTGTTTCGCGCGATGACCAGTTCGGCGATCCTTTTGGCGTCGGTCATCGCCCAAACCTCGCCGGCGCCGAAATGGTCGAGCCCGGCCATCAGGGGCTGAATGTCAGCGAAGCTCGCCGCCTGGGAGCGCCCGGCCTCGTCCCGCGCCACGAAGGCGATCTGGTCCGGTTCGAACGCGTTGACCAGCACGGGGGAGTGCGAGGTCAGCACCAATTGCGCCTTGGATTCCCGCGCCACGAGCCGAATGAAGTCGGGCAGGATATGCGGATCGACACCGTCCTCGACCTCGTCCAGCAGAACCATGCTGGCGGCATCGCCGAACTCGGGTATCGAGGCGATCCCGAGCAGCCTCAAGAAGCCGTCGCTCATGTGGGCCGCCCCGATCCGCCCCATCCCCTTGAAGGCCTCGGCGATTCTAAGGTCCACCCAACCCGCCCGCTTGCGCGTCGTCTCCAAGCCCTGCAACGGATAGAATGGCGCGAGGCGCGCGACGATGCGGTCCTTTTGCGCGGGCGAGAGCGAAGCGAGAAAGCCCGCCAACCGCTCGCCACGCGGGCCGATGTCGGTCGGACTGCCGCGCGCCCCGCGCCGCATCTCGACCGGGCTCAGGAGTTCGAGGGAAAATATCCCGGCGCCCCAGTTCCGCAACGCGGTGACGATGGCCGCGGTCTCGACATCGAGTGCGCCTATGTCTATCAGAGGAAGAAGAGAGCCTTTCAGGTATATCCCAGATATCATTGTACCGCCCAAGTTCGGCGATCGTCCATACTTTCGCGACAATATATTTGTAGTTTTCTTTGCTGAGTCTCTTATATAGATGTATTCCTTCAATATAGCAGATTCAGAAAAACTCCAATCTATTCCCCACGAAATTTCTTTTTTGTCTTCTGCTTCGAAAACCAAGCCGCACTGAAGGTGAGGCCCGCTCCGCTTGATCTTGGACTGGATATCCGCCGGCGCCCAGCCTCGATCCGCAAAGAATTGCTCCGGGTTCCCATGTGCGACATACCGAAGAAACGCGAGCGCCTGAAGCAGGGACGACTTTCCAGATCCGTTCTGGCCGATCAGCACCAGCAATTCGTCGGGAATTCGCAGTTCGAAATCCACAAGGGACTTGAACCCATTTATCGTCAGGCGGCGCAGCTTCAAGGACATGCCGATGCGTCCCAAATGGTGAGACGACCCCTGTAATGCCACAGGGGCGAGCATCCACCAAGCTCGATGGTGAGGGCGCTCGGCCTACGGACGGTACAACCTATCTCGGCGTTACGACTTGGTCAGGCGGTCGAAGCGGAACGATGCCGGCTCGAACTCTTCGAGCTGCTCCTCGGTCAGCTTCGGCGCCTGTTCGTCGTAGACGATCTCGTCGTCCGGCATCCCCCGCCGCACCCATGCGACGGCTTTCGCCCTCGCCGCCGCCAGCGGATCGGTGGCGGGCTGGGCCTTGCTAACCATAAAAGAAGCGGCGTTCTTGCGCATTTGCGTACCGGATGCTGATGATCTTGAGATGGCCGTTCACCTTGCAGTATGCCACAAAAATGATCGGCGGTGGGTCGTAGATTCGCCAAGCGACGAGAGCCTGAGACCGCTCCGGCACGTCCCGGTGTTCGATGTCCTTTCGCTTCTTGATGCGGTCCCAATCGAATTCTTTGGCAAACGCGAACAGCGGACGATCCGGATAGGATGTCTCGTGGGCGATCCTGTTGGCG
>JADFZP010000640.1 GCA_015232485.1 Alphaproteobacteria bacterium | reverse complement strand
ACCACCTTGCCGCTGGCGCGCGCCGCCTTGGCGGCCGGCGTGCCGCTGCTGGCCATCTGCCGGGGCATTCAGGAACTGAACGTGGCGCTGGGCGGCAGCCTGCACGCGCGGGTGCATGCGGTGCCCGGCTTCGACGACCACCGAAGCGATCCATCGCGCGATCTGGACAGCCAATTCGGCCCGGCCCATCGGGTGTTCCTGACGCCCGGCGGCCTGCTCGCCAAGCTGGCCGAAGCGACCTCGGCCGAGGTCAATTCGCTGCACGGCCAAGGGATCGACCGGCTGGCGCCCGGCCTGATCGTCGAGGCCCGCGCCCCCGACGGCTTGGTCGAGGCGGTGCGGGTCGAGGATGCCTCCGCCTTCGCCTTGGCCGTTCAGTGGCACCCCGAGTGGAACTTCCGCTCGAACCCGCTCTCGGCGGCCATTTTTCGGGCCTTCGGGGCCGCCGCGTCCGCCCGAGCCATGCGCAGGACGCATAGCTGATTTCGGCAAATTTTAACTTGTCGGTCCGCCAGGGCTCCCCATCTGCCTTTACAGAGTGGCGCTGACCGCGATGGTCACCGCCGGGTGAAGATGGTTTCCCCTGCCGTCTTCACGCTCCCTTCAAGGGAGCACGGGCGCCCGGTTACCCCCCTGACCGGGCGCTTTTTTTTGCCCAAACGGCAAAGCCGGGCTATGCTGTCGTCCGGTCATCGTTGCCGGATCGGAACGAACATGCATTACGTCATCCCCCTGCCGCCGCAAGCCACGCTGCCCGTCCTGGGCGGCGGCCTGTTTCCCATTCGCCGGGTGTTCTGCGTGGGGCGCAACTACGCCGACCACGCGCGGGAAATGGGCGCCGATCCGTCGCGCGAGCCGCCGTTCTTCTTCACCAAGCCGGCCGACGCGGTGACCGACCGCTCGCGCATCCCCTATCCGCCGGCCACCGGCAACCTGCATCACGAGGTCGAACTGGTGGTGGGCTTGTCCACCGGCGGCGCCGACCTCGACGTCGGCGCGGCGCTCAGTCTGGTCTATGGCTATGGCGTGGGCGTCGACCTGACGCGGCGCGACTTGCAGGACGTGGCCAAGAAGGGCGGCAAGCCCTGGGACATGGCCAAGGGCTTCGACTTCTCGGGCCCCTGCGGGCCGCTGGTCCGCGCCGCCGAGATCGGCCATCCGGGGTCGGGCGCGATCACCTTGACGGTGAATGGCCAGGAACGCCAGCGGGGCGATCTGTCGCAGATGATCTGGTCGGTGGCCGAGGTGCTGGCCCATTTGTCGCGGCTGGTCACCCTGGCGCCGGGCGATCTGGTGTTCACCGGCACGCCGGCCGGCGTGGGGCCGGTGGCGCGCGGCGATCGGCTGTTCGGCCGCATCGACGGGGTCGGCGAGATCGATCTGGCCATCGTCTGATGCGCCTGGTCACCTGGAACATCAATTCGGTGCGCCTGCGCTTCGAGCAGCTTGCGCAAATGGTCGAGGCGTTGTCGCCCGACGTGGTCTGCCTGCAGGAGACCAAGGTTCCCTGCCCGAAATTCCCGCTGATCGAGGCCCGCGCGCTGGGCTTCGACCACATCGCGACCAGCGGCATGAAGGGCTACAACGGCGTGGCCATCCTGTCGCGCCTGCCGCTGTCCGACATCCGCGCCCCCCATTGGTGCGGACGCGAGGACTGCCGCCATCTGGTCGCCCAGGCGGGCGGGGTCGAGGTGCACTGCCTGTACGTGCCGGCCGGCGGCGACATCCCCGACCCGGCGGTCAACGAGAAATTCGCCCACAAGCTGGCCTTCCTGGACGAGCTGACCGCGTGGTACGCCAGCGAAGCCTTCGATTCGTCGCGGCCGGCGATCCTGGCCGGCGACCTGAACGTGGCGCCGCTGGAAGCCGACGTGTGGTCGCACAAACAACTTCTGAAGGTGGTGAGCCACACGCCCGTCGAGGTCGACAAGCTGACCCGATTCGCCCAGGCCGGCGGCTGGATCGACGCGGTGCGCCACTTCGTTCCGCCATCGGAACGGCTATATACGTGGTGGAGCTATCGCGCGCTGGACTGGCGCAAGGCCGACCGGGGCCGCCGTCTGGACCATGTCTGGGTCACGCCGTCCCTGAAGGGCGCCCTGAGCGGCGCCCAGGTGTTCAAGGCCAGCCGGGACTGGCCGCAACCCAGCGACCATGTCCCGGTGGTGGTTGATTTGGCGGTTTAGAGGGATGCGGAAAAAGGACCGCGCCCGTCAATTCTCCCGTCATCCCCGCGATCCTCTCCACTCGTCATGGCCGGACTTGATCCCATAGGCGCTAACTAAACCATT
>JADFZP010000639.1 GCA_015232485.1 Alphaproteobacteria bacterium | reverse complement strand
CCCATCTCGCGGTCGAGCAGATAGCCGCGATGGCACTCGTCGACGACGATGCAGTCGTACTGGTCGATTGGGGGCGGGCCGTCGGCGGGATAGAGCACGCGCTTGACCAGTGCCTGGACGGTGGCGATGTGGACGCGGGTGGCGGCGTCGACGGTCAGGTCGCCCAGCTCGCGGATTTCGTAGATGTCGGCGAAATCCCTCTGCTGCTCCATCTTGGTGGTCTTGAACGCGCCCGCCGCCTGATCGCCCAGGGCGGTGCGGTCGACCAGGAACAGGACGCGGCGGAAGCGATTGGCCTTCAGCAAACGGTAGATCAGGCCGATGCAGGTCTTGGTCTTGCCGGTGCCGGTGGCCATGGCGACCAGGATGTGATCCTGGCCGGCGGCGATCGCCTGCTCGATGGAGCGGATCGCTTTCTCCTGGTAATCGCGCAGGCCGAAATTGTAGGCGAAGGGCTCGCGCAGCAGCGCCTCCCGTGCCGCCTCGATGTCCTGCTCGAGCAACTGTTTCAGACCGCCCGGCGTGTACCAGTCCTCAAGCGGCCGGCGCAAATTGGTGGGGCGACGCAGGTCGCGGAACCAGATGCCGGTCAACTCGGGGATCTGGCGCAGGAACGATCGGCCGTTGGACGAGAAGGCGAACGGCACACCGAACCCATCCCACGGCGCGCCGTCCAGCGGCGCCACTCCCGGCGAGGGCGCCAAGCCGGCGGCGTAGCGCTGGGCTTGGTCGATGACCTGCGAGACGTTGTGGTTGCGGCGCTTGGCCTCGACCGTGGCCAGCGGCGCGCCGTCGACGAACAGCACGTAGTCGGCCGGGCCGTTCGCGGTGGGCCATTCGGCGATGGCCACCGCCTCGCCCCTTTGTGGCCTCACCCCGGCGGCATGGGTGATCGTCTCACTGTCGACCGTCCAGCCGGCGGCGCGCAGCCGCTCGTCGATCAGCCGCCGGGTCTCGCGCTCGTCGATGTCGAGGGTCTGGCCGATCTCCTGGGCGGCCTGCGCCACCTCCTGCAACGCCTCGGCGGGCCGCGCCGCGGCGGCGGCCTGGGCGGTAACCAGCTCCGCCTCCAGGCGGGAGCGGTCGGCGTCGACTTCCCGCGCCAGCCTCTCCCATTCCTGGCGTTCCGCCTCGGCCTTGGCGACCCGCTCCTCGGCCGAGAGGCGGCGTTCCGTCTCGGCGCGGGATTCGGCGGCGATGCGCTCATGCTCCGATTGCCGCTCGGCCAAGGCCACGCGCAGCCGCTCCAACTCGGCCATGAGCGCCCGGCCTTCCTGGCGAGGATCGGCCGGCGGCACGAAGGGGCCGGGCGAGAAGGCCCGATCACCGCTGACGGTGCGGTGAAACCAGATGCCAAGGATGCGGGCGTTCTTCAGACACGACAGGGCGAGCCGGTGGTCGCCGGCGTCGTCATGGGCGGCTTGGTTGCCGGCCTTGCGGATCAGGTGGAAGAGGTCGAGCACCTCCCGCGACAACGCGCCGCGGTCGCGCAGCCGACGAAGCAGATCGTTCTGGTTCTCCTCGGGCGACCCCCACATGCCGAGGCGGGCGGCCGTGAGCTGCGCCAGAACCTCGCCGAATTGTCGGATCTTCAAGATCGACGTGCTGGCGTCCTCTGAGAAAAAGCGCTCCGCCAGGGCGCCCAGCCGGTCAAGCTGGCCGTCATGCGGCGCCAGAAACCCGAAATTCGCCGATACAGCCACCGCCCCCCTCCCGAAGCGAAGACAGGCTACCACCAGCGATGGAGCTTGTCACCTCGCGGGCAGCGCGGAAGGCCGCAATGAGCCCGGCGCCGCGCTGAAGGCGCCCGCTCGGCCGACCGGGGCGCCTTGAGGAGTGATCCGCAGCCAAGGCGGCCGTCAAAGGTGCAGGTAGTCGCTGTTCGCCCGCTCTGACGGCGCGCGGCGGCGATGCACGGCCTTATCTTACCTTCGATCACACGCTCCCGAAGGTCCTGCGAATTCGCCTTGGCCATTCCCTGCTGTAATCCGGATGCTGGGCGATGAGGCCGTAAGCAAAAACCTTCGTCTTGTTCGGACGAGGTAACATCGTCTAAACGAAAGCCTTTGTGATGCGACGACGACGAACCGCCGTGACGAGCCTCAACTTGGCATCAGCCTATGTGGGGCCTTTTTTTTCATGAGGAGAGATCGATGTTCGCACCAGTGCGAAAGAAAATCCCTTGAAAATCACTTGCTACCTTGGCAAGAATATCTCAGGCTTGAAGAAGGCGCCGACGACGATGTTTAACATGCAAGCCTGGAATGGATGTGGACTGAAATGGCCTTGCGTAAGGAT